>JAXJQT010000401.1:0-10159 GCA_036311025.1 Spirochaetota bacterium | reverse complement strand
CCTTTCCTATAACCTATCCCTTTCTTGGCAAGCTCTGACATTTATAGCTCATTCTCACTTTTTCTCATTAAAAGCGAAAAACGTTAGTTTTGAGCAAATCCGTGTGGCAATTCTTCTGGCATGTTTCGGCATCTCTTTGAAATAGTATATCAGAGGAAACTCGAAGAGTATAATCATAAATGTTTCACGTGAAACTTTTAATTAAAACATCAAACTTATTCGTCGATAACTTTTTTCAAACAACATCTTTTATTACAAAAGCGAATATAATTATTTTACTTAAAACATTTTTACTCTTATTTTATAAAGGAAATGTATTGTCAATATCAGTTGGAAAAAAGTTCGAAAAAATATATAATGGCAACCAAAGAATTACTTTTTGAGAGGGTGTAAAATGAGTGATGAATTAAGAACTGAACGTCGTGTTTCAGTAGAAATGGTTCCAGAAGATTTAAGAGAGTTTAATTTTTCTGCAGGTTTTTTTCACGAAAAATCAGCTGAATTGGCAAATCTCAGCAAGGGTGGAATAAGCTTCTTAACTAATGATGTTGATAATCATTATGATGTAGGACAAAAACTAAAAGTTATGTTTTTCTCCAGAAAAATAAAATTGTCCGGTAAAGTTGTTTATGTACATCGTATTTCTGAAGAAAAAATTAAAATCGGAATGTATTTTTCTCCATCTGCTGAATTGGATGAAATAAAAGAAATCATAGATGGAATATCTAACGATTAATAAGGGAAAAAATGGAAAATAAACCGGTTATTATTCCTGTTGCCAGCGGCAAAGGTGGAGTCGGAAAAACTTTTGTTTCGGTTAATCTTGCGTATGCCTTGGCAAATCTTGGAAAGAAAGTAATTTTGATGGATTTAGATTTCGGCGGAGCAAATATTCATACTTGTATGGGATATAGTGTTGCTCCCGATGGTATCGGTAATTTTCTAAATCAACGCAATTCTAAATTATCTGATTATATTCTTTCTACTTCAAATAAGAATTTGTCTTTTATTTCCGGTGATGCCGAAATGGTTGGTATCGCAAATATTACTGCAGCCCAAAAGAAAAAATTGACCAATCAGCTTTTTCATTTGAATGCGGATTATATTGTTTTAGATTTAGGTGCAGGTTCTTCTTATAATACCGTCGATTTTTTCATATTGAGTTCTTGCGGAATCTTAGTTGCAATGCCGGAATTGACTTCTATTTTTAATGCATATTCATTGCTAAAAACTTCAGTCTTCAGAAGATTGTTTTTAGAGTTTAAGTCTATTCCTGAAATGAAAGATTTATTTAATGAACAAATAAAAAAAGGAGGCGAAAACGCATGGAAAGTTTCGGAATTGTTGCAAATGATAAAAAAAGTTTCGCCTTCTACATATCTGAAAGCAATTTATTTTGTTAATGAAATGTCGCCTAAATTGATTATCAATATGGCTACATCGCCGGCAGATTTGGAAATGGGTGAGAAAATCAGAAAAATATCTAATTCATTTCTAAATGTAGATTTGGAATATCTAGGCTTTTTGTATAGAGATAAAAAAGTTCACGAATCTATAAACAAGAGACAACCGCTCGCTGTTTCCGATACGGCAAACAGTACATATCAATCAATAGCAAAAATTGCATACAAGATTGTATCTCTTAATAAACTTCAAAAGTCATCTCGTAATTTTGATGATTATGAAGAGATAATGGATGAAATAACCGAAGATTTACCATCTAAGATTTCAGGATATTCCGAATTGGCTGATGAAAATCTTATATCCATAAATGATTTGATTGCTCTTGTGACAAATCAAGAGTACGAAAATCTTATGTTAAAAAAAGAGATTGAATCTTTAAAAAAGCAACTATTGCAATTTGGAAAAAAAGTTTAACAAAATTTATCTTTTATAGCTTGGTATACATTAGGTGGAACTTTATTCGAAATATCTCCGCCTAATGTTGCCAAATCTTTTATTAACGTACTGCGTAAATAAAAATACTTTTGATCCGTAAGTATAAAGACTGTTTCTATATTGTTGGATAATTCTCTGTTTGTCATTGCCATTTCAAACTCATATTCAAAATCAACAAGAGGTCTGATTCCACGTACAATTACAGTGATATTATTTTTCTTACAATATTCTACAAGCAATCCCTGATATGATGCAATTTTGACTTTGTCGTCAAGATTCATATCTTTAATAGCTTCTTTTATCATTTGGGTTCTTTGTTCTAATGTGAAATATGTATTCTTTGATAAGTTTTGAGCTAAAAGTACTGTTACTTCACCAAACATATTGGCTGCTCGCTGTATTATATCTAAATGTCCGTAAGTCAAAGGATCAAATGTTCCAGGATAGACAACTTTTGTATTATTCATATTTATTTCCTCAATTAAAAATTGATAGATAGATATTTCATTTAAAATAAAAAGGCAACCATTTTTTGGTTGCCTTGTAAAAAAACAAAGGTAATAATTTTTATTTTAACGAATATTCACCTTTATTGTATTTTATAGAGCCGTTTGTCAATATCTCCATAGCTTTCTGCAACTGTATATCATATTCCAAATCATATATAGGTGCAGAACTATTTTCATAGTCCAATGTATTTTTTAACAATCTTCTCATTACTCTGTCAGTAAAGACATAACCTTTTTCTTTTAAAGTATTTAAGAATGAATCAATGTCTTCGTTTGTTGGTTTTTCGTGTAATTTGATAAATTCTTCGATTACTTTATCTTTATAAATCTTTTTTAATCCCTCTTGCTCTTCTTCTGTCAAGTCAGGTTCTTTTATTGTTATATCCGGTTCTATTCCCACTCCGTGTATTGATACGCCTGACGGAGTATAATATTTTGCCGTAGTCATCTTGAATCCGTCTGTTCCGTCCGGTAAAAACTGGATACTTTGCACAGACCCTTTACCGAATGATTTATCACCTACCAAAATTCCACGTTTTGTATCTTTTAATGCACCGGATACAATTTCTGATGCACTTGCAGAACCGTTATCTATTAACACTACAATCGGAACATCTTTTGCCACTATAGTATTAAATGAAGTTGCGGAATTGACAGTTTGCTCTTTTAATCTGCGTCCTTTTGTAGAAACAATCGTTCCTTTGTCTTGGAAAAAGTCTACTATACTGATTGCAGAACTTAACAATCCGCCCGGATTCATTCGCAAATCCATTATAATTCCTTTTACATTTTTTGATTTAAAATCAAGAAGTGCTTCTTTTACATGTTTGTCTGTTGTTCCTGAAAATTGAGTTATACGCAGATAACCGATTTCATTATTTATTACATCATGTTTTACTGTAGGCAAATCTATTATTGCACGTACTAATTCTACTTCAAATTTTACTTCATCTCGTAAAAACTCGATATTTGCACTTGTTCCCGGAGCTCCTTTCAATTTTTCTGCTGCGTCAGATACTGATACGCCTTTTAATGATTCCCCGTTTACAGAAATCAATAAATCACCGGATTTCATTCCTTTTCTATATGCCGGAGTTCCCTCAATTGGAGAAATAACTCCTATATAGCCATCTTTTTCCGTAATAATCATCCCTACCCCGGCAAATGTCCCGGTCGTCGTAGTTTGCAAATCTTTCACATCTTTTTCACTTAAATAAACCGTGTATGGATCTCCTATCGCATCCAACATTCCTTTTATCGCACCATTGATTAATGTTTTATCATCAAGCTTATCTGCATCTACATAGTCAGATTTTATAGCATTAAATACGCTGATAAATTTGTTCATAAACGGAAATGCTTGTGTAAAGTTTGCTGCTGCTGCATTATTTACAAAAACAGTAAATGTACAAAATGCCAGCAAAACACATACAGAACAAATCCAAAATGTTCGTTCTCTTCTTTTCATTGAATTGCTCCTTTTTATAATTAAAACAAGGTATAGTATTTAGGCAGGAAAAAAACAAGTAATATTTATTCGGATAATTTTATTTAAACCAATTTTCTATATTGTCCATGTTTTCATCTATAGATTTCATAAAATCTTTCAATTGCGACAGACTCATTGTTATCCCTTTTTTTGTTGGTTTATATTCATCAGAATTGTCTTTATAATATTTTCTTATATCTAAATATTTTTTATTCATATAGCTACTTAAAGAAATGAATATCGGTTCTTTTGCCGGTGGCTCTGTATCTACTCCGATTTTTGCAATAATATTTGATTCTTCTGACATATTTTCTTCCTTTATATATGTATTTCTGACATAATAACGAATTATTTCATTATAGTGAAGACTATCTATGATTTTTTTTATCAATGTTTTTACCGACAATTTGTCTACAGAAGGAGATAATAAATGAAGAAATATTTTTTTAGTTTGATTGTTTTGGTTTTCTCTATGTGCAATCTGACAGCAAATGAAGTTCGTATTCTTTTTTCCGGTTCTACACTGGGAAGATCTTTAAAATTTATAGATGACCAAGGTGAAAATCAAGCCGGATACCCTGCAAGAAAAACTTTGATTGATGAATTAAAAAGCAATTCTGATAATAATATAATTCTTGTCGATACCGGAAACTTTGTCAGTGAATATTATATGTCGGCATTTACTGATTATGTTCCGGATTATACAGCTATGAACACAATAGGTTATGATGTATCCGGAATAGGATTCAATGAAATCAACAGAACTTTTTCCAGTTTCAATAATTTATACAAAAAATCCTCTTTTCAAATGATTAATTGTAATGTCAAAACATTGAAAGGAAAAAAGATTGCAAATCCTTACTTTATAAAATCGGTAAACGGTGTGAAAGTTGGTTTTGTTTCCGTCATCAATGAAAATACATATTTAGCCTTGTCTAAAGAAGCAAAAGAATCAATAACAATAGAAGACCCGGTGGTAGTTTTAGAAAAAGTTTTGCAAGACATGAAAAATAAAGAAAAAGTTGACGTGATTGTTGCTCTGACAAATGTCGATTATTATTCTGATTTAAAATCCGGTGCCGGCTTTTTGGCGTCATTGTTTCCAAGTATTGATTTAATAATAGAAGGTTCTTATGGTGCTAATAAAAATAAGATTTTCAATGTAAACGGAAGTCGAATCTATACAATTGAAAAAAACGGTATGTATTTAGGCGATGTGACTTTTAAAATTGCAAAAAAAGGAACAAATGGTGAAAAGAATCAAATCAATATTGTTTCCGAACAATTTTATCCTATCAATGTGCACGTAAACGGACGCAGTATTTCACAACAAATCCCGGATGATAAAAAACTTTTGCAAAAACTGGAAAAGCTAACAGAGAAAGTCAACAAAAAGTTATCAATTGCAAGTGCAAATGTAACAGCAACAAATTTTTCATCTATCGGAAAAATGGATAATTTTACAAAACTTTGTTGTATCGCCACAGACGCACTTCGTGTAGGTACACAAGCCGATGTTGCATTTTTAAATGCCGGATTATTTAAAGAAGTTGATTTGAGTAAAAATAAGACATTAGGATACACATTCGCTTCTGATATATTAAAGTACGACAATAATGCTGTAATCGTTAATTTACGAGGTGATGAGCTAAAAAACATTGTCGAATATTCTATGATTCGTCGCGGATACGGACAATTTTTAATTTTCAGCGGAATGGAAGTTGTATATTCTGCTAAAGATAAAAAAGTTACGGATATGCGTATTTATAAAAAGAAAGTCGTCGACGATAAAATATATAAAATTGCGGTAAGTGATTTTCTTGCAAACGGAGGAGACACTTATTACTTTTTTGAAAGAGAAAAAAATAAGATTTACACATATATACCAATCGAAAAATTGATAAATGACTATGTCTCAAAAATCAACAGTATTATGAATGATACTATTGATATGAAACGCTTGGAAATAACAGAGTAACTTTTTATAAAAAGACTTTGTTCTGTACACAAAATAATCAGAGCAAAGTCTTTTTTTATTCGATATCTAAACTTCTTTTTCTACAATATTACGTAATATACCGATTTGTTCTATTTCAACTTCTACGCAATCGCCTACTTGTAATTCACCTACTCCGCTCGGTGTTCCGGTCAATATTATATCACCGGCTTCTAATGTGAAATTTCTTGATAAATACGCTACCAACTCTTTCACGGGAAAAATCATCATGTTTGTATTACATTCTTGTACGGGTACTCCGTTTAAACGTGTGGTTAATCGTAAGTTCTGTATATCATCAATATCTTCTTTTAATACAACCTGCGGTCCTATCGGTAAAAATGTATCAAACGATTTTCCTCTAAACCATCCGGATTTATCTGCATTCTGAATATTTCTCTGACTTACATCATTTGCAACTGTAAAACCATATACATAGTCAAGTGATTTTTCGGGAGGTACATTTTTACATTTTTTTCCTATAATAACCGCAAGTTCCCCCTCGTAGTCGGTACGTACTTTTTCAAATCCGTAACTTTCTGCTATCGCCGGTAAAATTATCGCCGTAGAGTGTCCGGTTATAGCATTAGGAGTTTTGGGAAATATTACCGGTTCCGTAGGTAACTCATTAGTAAAACCACGTACATTTAGTTTTTCACTTTCAGCAATATGTGTTTTGTAATTTAAGCCTATTGCTATTATTTTCGACGGTCGCAAAGTATAAGTTTGTCCGGGATTATTTTTTACCGGTAATTTCATTTTATCCTCCTAGGTAATAATTTTATTTTTTATATACTGTTTCAAACGGAATACTGACTGACATACGTAATTCTTTATCTTTTGTTTGTGAAATTGCAAAATCAAGTCGTCTGCATTCCTTTTTAAACCAACTCCTTAATGATAAACAAACAATCATCAACGGCAAACTAATTGTCAATAATGTCACCGATGCTATAACTACACTGCAAAAAATATATGACGAAATTATCTCTGGATAAAAAAGCATTGCTACTGTACTGCCTAGAAGTGATGCCGTACTTATACCTGTTGCAATTCCACCGCCAAGTGCTATATACGAAAAAGACCTCTGTCTTGCTGAGAATATATTGAATAATGCTTCTTTATCTACCCATTTTTTATATCGATGATATTTTACTGCACCAAAAATTAACAAAATCAATCCGGAACACAATAAACCGGAACAAAGTAATCCTGATGTCAAAGCGGTTGTCCCCCATACTTCGAAATTTTGTTCGCCTTTCCTTGTGAGTTCTGAAAAAATAGATGTAGAAACTACCGACCACAAAAAAGTTGGAATACTGTATGACAAAAGAAATATTCCGGTAGTATTACAACGATTGTAATTTATAACACGTCGAGTTATATCAAAATCTTCTGAAAGTTTTTTATTGTAGTCAACTGTTAATGAACTATCAAATGAAAAAGTAGCAGATAATATCTTTTCATTAGCATTTAAATTGAATAAAAAAACACTGTATAGTAAAAAAAATAAAAGTTTTTTCATTTATAATACGCCTCATTTTAAAACTTTTTTTCAGAATTTTGCTAAAATACGCTTTTTACATTACCCCTTTTTTTAATATTACGCAATAATTGGGACATTATACTTAAGGAGAAAACAATAATGAATGAATTCATCTTAAAAAATATTACTTATACTTATCCTGATATGGACGAACCGACTCTAAAAGATTTTTCGGTCGAAATCCCAAACGGAGTTACATCTGTAATCGGAGAAAACGGAACCGGAAAATCTACTATGCTACTTCTTGCCGGCGGTGTAGTTCTTCCTGAAATTGGCGATGTCTTTATAGACGGAAAAAACACAAAAGATTTTGTTTCTATGGAAGAACGTCAAGCTACCGTATCATTTGTATTTCAAAACATGGAATTCGAATCTGAAGAACCATCCGGTGACTTGTTGCGTTATGTATATGAAAATGGTTTTCATGCGGAAAAAAAAGAAAGTTTTCTGCAAGAATTAATTAATGTCTTTGAACTTTCAAATGTATTAACTCGTAAAACTCAAGAAGTCAGTAAAGGTGAATTACAACGAATAATAATGGCGTTCAGTCTACTTTACGGATCAAAAAGCTTAATAATGGACGAACCTGTATTTGCATTAGAAGATTATCAAAAAGAAAAAGCCATGGAATATTTATCTGACTACTCTAGTAAAAATAAAATGTCTCTAATCTTCTGTGCTCACGAACTAGATCTTTGTGAGAAATATTCAGACAACACTTGTATATTTTTCCGAGACAAAAATCCTCTAGTCGGAAATACAAACGAGGTATTCACAAAAGAGAACCTTGAAGCAGCTTACAATGTTCCGCTGGCAATGCTAAAACATAAAGAAAACCTTTACAGAGACATTTTAGAAAACTAAGAAAGATAAAAAAGTTTTTTCATTTTTTTATTGACAAAAAAAAGATAAAAGGTTAAATACTCATCATTACCTATTGGAGAGCTGTCTGAGTGGTTGAAAGAGGCGGTCTTGAAAACCGTTGTAGTCGCGAGGCTACCTGGGGTTCGAATCCCTAGCTCTCCGTTTTTTATTTTTACAGGAGAGGTGCGAGAGTGGTCGAATCGGGCTCCCTGCTAAGGAGTTGATCGGCTTACCCCGATCCAAGGGTTCGAATCCCTTCCTCTCCGATCCACTGGAAAGTTGTCAGAGTGGTCGAATGTGCACGCTTGGAAAGCGTGTATACGTTAGTGCGTATCGGGGGTTCGAATCCCCCACTTTCCGAATAGCGAGCCAGTAGCTCAGCTGGATAGAGTTTTAGATTGCGGATCTAAAGGTCGGAGGTTCGAATCCTCTCTGGCTCATTTTTTATGGGGAAATGCGAGAATGGTTAATCGGTCATATTGACATATCTATCTGATATAAACAGGTTCAATTCCTTATTCCTCAAAGATGCCTCTTTTAATTCAAGACTCTATACGATAATGATAAAACTAACCCCGCCAGGATCGGAAGATAGCAACGGTACCTTTTGGATTTATGCGTGTAATCGGTTTTGGATATAAAGGGGCTTTTTATTATTATCCCTAATAATCACACTTATAATATAGGGCTAAATATATGGCACATACTGCAACTGCTACTGAATATAGACCACAAAGTTTTTCTACTCTTGTCGGACAAGATTTCGTTTCTACTGCTATAAAAAATTCTCTTAATTCTCAAAAAATTGCAAATGCTTTTTTACTTAGCGGTCCTAGAGGAGTAGGTAAAACTACAACTGCCCGATTAATTGCAAAAGGTCTAAATTGTATTCACGGTCCTACAGGTGAACCTTGTAATGAATGTATACAATGTACAAGTATTAAAGAAGGAAACAACAGTGATGTCATTGAAATAGATGGAGCTTCAAATACAAGTATAAATAATATAAAAACTATACAAGAAGAAATCCAATATTTACCCGCTGCTGCAAAATATAAAATTTACATAATAGATGAAGTTCATATGCTTTCAAAGAGTGCTTTTAATGCTCTTTTAAAAACAATCGAAGAACCACCTGAACATGTTGTTTTTATTTTTGCGACAACAGAATTAAACGAAGTACCTGCGACTATAAAATCCAGATGTCAACAATTTAACCTGCGATTAATACCAAGTTCTATTATTGAAAAGAATATAGAAAAAATATTGACTGATAAAAATATTTCTTTTGATGCTAACGGAATAAAATGGATTGCAAAAGAAGGAAAAGGTTCTTTACGTGATGCATATACTCTATTGGATCAAATAATATCTTTTTGTGGTGACGAAGTAACTCTTGAAAAAATACAGTCTAAACTTGGTCTTGCCGGTAAAGAACAAATCGCTCAAATTATTTCTTTTATTTTGATTGAGCAACGCATGGATATTCATACAAAATTAAATGAATTACTAAGTTCCGGCTGCAGAATTGAGCAAATACTTGCTGATATTATTTCTTTTTTTAGAGATATACTTTTATTAAAATCACAATCATCTTCTGATGATATAAAAAATAATTCAGGTTATTATTCACCTGAAATTCTAGAAAAATTATCAATTTATGATATAGAAAATATTCTTGATTTAGCTTTTGATTTTTATGAAAAGCTAAAATATTCAATAAATCAGGAAATGGAGTTAGAGTTTTTCCTCATAAAATTGACAAAATACAAAGATTTTATTCGTCCGGGAACTCTTTTAAAACAAATAAAAGCACTTCAAACTGCATTTCTTGAAAAAAAAAAATTAAATGAACT
>JAXJQT010000400.1:0-2462 GCA_036311025.1 Spirochaetota bacterium | reverse complement strand
TATTCTATAAAGTCGTGAATTATATCTTCCAATTCTTCCGGTTCCATCTGACCGTGTGCGACAACTACTCTCGCCTGAGGAACAAGCTGTTCCAAATATTTAGCCATCTCGTAAATAGTTTTTACACGGTTATAAAGGAAGAAAACCTGTCCGTTACGGTTTAATTCATTTTCTATTCCCATTTTAAGGATTTCCTGATTGAACTCCATCACGTATGTTTCCACCGGCATTCTCTCACGCGGCGGCGTATTTATCACGGACATATCACGAATTTTTGCCATAGACATATGCAACGAACGAGGAATCGGTGTCGCCGTCATCGAAATACTGTCAAGGTTCATTCGCAGCTGTTTCAGTTGTTCCTTGTGTTTTACTCCGAATCTGTGTTCCTCATCGATAATAAGCAAACCTAAGTTTTTATATTTTACGTCTTTTGACAAAAGTCTGTGCGTTCCGATGATAATATCCAAATCCCCGGCTATCAAATCCGCAAGTATTCGTCGCTGTTCGGCCGGTGTTCTGAATCGGGACAACATTTCGATTTTTACCGGATAATCAATCAATCGCTCTTTAAAATTGTTGTAATGCTGCTCCGTCAAAATCGTCGTCGGTACAAGGATGGCGACTTGTTTCCCGCTCATTACAGCTTTGAACGCAGCACGAATCGCCACCTCCGTTTTACCGAATCCCACATCACCGCAAATGAGTCTGTCCATAGGACGAGACGACTCCATATCACGCTTTACCTCTTCTATTGTAAGAATCTGGTCGTCGGTTTCATCATAAGGAAACTTCGCCTCAAACTCTTTTTGCCACGGTGTATCCGGTGCAAATGCAAAACCACGTTGATTGAGTCGATAAGAATAAAGACGTACCAATTCACCCGCCAATTTATTGACAGACTCTTTTACCTTGTCTTTTGTTTTGCTCCAACTCTTTCCGCCGATTCTGTCAAGTTTCGGCTTGTTTCCTACATCACCGGAAATATATTTTTGAATAAAGTTCATCTGCTCAATAGGAATAAAAACTTTATCATCATCTGCATAAAGAATTCCGATGTAATCTTTTTCCACGCCTTGACTTTTTACACGTTCGATTCCGGTAAACTGTCCGACTCCGTGATGAATATGAACTACATAATCTCCCGGTTTCAAATCTATAAATGAGTCGATAACTTCCGTTCGTCGTGTATTAAAATGTTTTGAAATCTTTGTTCGCTTACCGAAAATCTCGCAATCGTTCATACAAATAAGCTTTTGATTTTGAGCGACAAAACCACCGGACAAGGCAATGGGAAGAATAAAAAGTTTTCCGCTGCAATCCGAAGTCAACACATCTTCACTTGTCAACGGCTTAAAATCCTGAAACAAAACCGACAATCTTCCGCATTGCGTTTCTGTCACAACAAAAATACAGATATTGTATCCTTCATCTAAATATTTGCGTAAATCATCTTTGAAAATATTCAAATCACCGGAATACACATTGATTGTATGCATAGGAAAATGAACCAAACTGTCAGAATTCGGCTGCTGATAATAGTCAACATAAATTGCCTTTGCGGCTTTGACTTTCAACTCGTCCAATTTAAACAACTGTTCTTCCGGTAAAAACTTTGGTCTATATTTATTATACGATGCATGATAATTCGCCTCAAAATCAGCAAACAGCTCATTTTCACGTCTTTGTAAAATATCAAAATCATTAAAGACAATAAGCGGATTATCCAAATAATCAAGAAGCGAATATTTTTCATAAAACAACCGCTGATAAAAATGCTCTCCGTCAAACGGTAAGAAACTCTTCAATTGCTGTTCAAGATGTTTGCAATTATCCTCATCCCCTCCGATATCCGCAATTCCATCCAATGCTTTTTCTAATATCTGATTGTCATAAAGAATTTCTCTGAACGGAGGCAACGTGATTTCTTTCAATGAATCCTGACACTTTTGAGTATCGGGATTGAACAGGCGAATTTTCTCTATTTGCGTATCAAAAAACTCCAACCTTACCGGACTTGATACGGATGAATAATAAATATCTACAATCTCACCGCGAATGGCAAACTCACCGGGATAAGTCACCTGTTTCACACGTTCATAACCTGCATTGACAAGAAAACGCCCCAAATCGTCGTACTCATAACATTCGCCGACTTTTATAGTTTTAAAATGCCCGGCAATAACCTCTCTCGGTACCATTGTAAATAAAATAGCTTCCAATGAAGTCACCACGGTAAGAGCTTTCCCGCTTAACATCGCACGAATTGTCTCTAAACGTTTAGATGCAATTTCACCAGATACTACACCCAACTGATACGGAGTAAGGGACAACGTGGGGAAATAATAAACGCTTTTTGCCTGAAGTGTTTGAAAGTCTGAATACACAAGTTTTGCTTCTTCATCATTGCGACATACAACAACCGTAGAACGTTGTGACATCGAAGCTGCATTTTTTACCAG
>JAXJQT010000399.1:0-10982 GCA_036311025.1 Spirochaetota bacterium | reverse complement strand
GTAGAAAGTCCGTGCTGTGCAAGTTTGGCAATGGCTCTGCGGTCAGCCGGTCTGCCTTGATTGCATGACGATGTCCCAGCAGAATCAATAAAAAATTCTTTTTCACGCCCGGCTGTATTTACCATATCTCTAAATATCGCCTCAGCCATTTGCGACCTACAAATATTTCCCAAACACACAAATAATATTTTTTTCATATATTCACAGCCTCCTGCAACTGTTTTTTCCCGTCTGCCGAGATTTTCACCACGGGATATTTACCCGTATCAATATACAAAAAGCCCATATCCAAAAGTTCATCAATACAGGCACTGATTTGTTCTATGTCCAACTTCGACAACGACGCAAAATCGTCCAATTCATGAAAACGTTCGTCCAGTTCATAAGAACCTTTAAGCAACATCGCAAGTTTCTTCTTGCCGAAATTCACTTCCGCAAGATACACCGACATCAAAATTTTTTTCTCGATTCCCGTAAGTTTCGGCTTAGAAGTTTTAAATGTTTTGCGACACAAATCGCACGTTGCACAATTTTCGGCTTCATATTTTTCACCGAAGTAAGAAAGTAAATCACGACGACGACAATCGGAACCTTGCAACCGAGCATATTTAATCAAAGCGTCAAGTTTTGCGTAATCCACTTTGATTTTTTTATTTACCATATTGCGATATTCTTTTTCCTGTTGTTCGCCGAGCTTTGTTTCCAGCACTTTTATCCGCCGTCCGGCACGTATTTTTTTTATGCTGATACACTTCTCTTTTTCCAATTGCGACAATGTTTCGTCCAACTGTCTGGTGTTCATATCCAGTCGTCTGGCAAGTTTTTGCTTTGTAACGGTAAAAGTTTCTTTCCCGGCAGCACATCGAGTCAGCCCTTGATAGTCAAGCTGCCAACCGGACGGAGCATGATGCAATTCTATTTCCAAAATATCTTCACCGATATACTCAAGCTCTATACATCCCATATATTGCAAAATCTTATAAACCGCCGTCAGTGCATGAAGCGAAATCCGTTCGCCGGTAAGCTCTTCGTCTTCATAAAGGAACTTTTTTTTTGAAATCTTAACTACCTTTGCCAATACATTACGTAATAGTTCCACCGACGGATTTTTTGAATCAATAAAAAACTGCTGAATCTTTACATCTTGCTCCATGTACTGCAACAAGCAAAATGAAGTTTTGCCGTCACGCCCGGCACGCCCTGTTTCTTGATAGTACGCTTCTATCGTTCCCGGAATAGAATAATGTGCTACAAAACGAATATCTGGTTTGTTCACTCCCATTCCGAATGCATTCGTGGCAATCAACACATCTATATTATTTTGCAAAAAGTCATCTTGTGCTTTATTACGAACTTGTTTGTCCAGGCGTGCATGATAACAGGCAAAACGAAATTTACTGTTAGTACGCAAATAATCATAAATTTCTTCTGCATCCTTTACGCTGGCAGTATAAATGATTCCCGGCATTTTTACTTTTTGCATGAACTCAAGAAGTCCACGTTTTTTTTCTTCGATTCGGTAATATTTTTTCACACCGTAAATAAGATTTTCACGATTAAAACCGTTGATTATGACTTGCGGTTCTCTCATTTGCAATGCTTTTACGATATCTGCACGAACATCTTCCGTTGCCGTTGCGGTCAAAGCCAACACCGGCGGCGAACCTAAATATTTTAATACGGCAGAAAGTCTACGATAGTCCGGACGAAAGTCATGTCCCCATTCCGAAATACAATGTGCTTCATCTACCGCAAAAAGCGACAATTCCACGCCTTTAAGCCATTCCAGAAAGCGTTGATTACGAAAACGTTCGGGCGTAAGATACAAAAGTTTGATTTTTCCGGACAATACATCTTGAGTTACTTCACGTACGACATCCGGCGATACGGTAGAATTCAGCATCGCCGCCGGATAACCGCGACTTGTAAGGCTGTCAAGTTGATCTTTCATTAAAGAAATAAGCGGCGATATTACAATCGTAAGCCCGGAAAAACACAACGCCGGTACTTGGTAACACAAACTTTTTCCGCCTCCGGTGGGCATTACACCGAGCGTATCATGACCGGAAAGTACCGATTCGATAATCTTATCTTGACCTTTACGAAAACCCTCGTACCCGAAGTAATCACGCAGCACCTTCAGTGCGACTTTTTTCATTTAGATTTCACCGAAGCTGTTAATCCAATTGCCGCCGTGATCCAAAGCCAAATCAAGTCCGCATTCTGCTTCTTCAATCAATTCTTGAATATCAATATCTCGATCTTTCTTTGATGATACTCCGGCCGAAAAAGTCACGGCGATATTGCCTCGTGACGGAGAAATAAAATAATTATGCTTATCTTTTTCTGCCAAAAAGTTTTTCAATTTATCTTTCGTTACGTCTTCCATAGAGTTTTCACACAAACCATAAATGAACGGGAAAACTTCAAAAACTACATACCCGACAAACTCTTGCATTATATCATCAGAAATTTTCATATTCAAAATGTTAGCTTCATCCTCTGAAAGTTCGCCCAAAAGTTTGTATCTGTCGTCAACTTCCAAGAAAGCAATGGTAACATCGTCGTTGACTTCGACAATTTCATTCAGGCGACTTTTAAGATTTCGGTTGTTCTTTTGATTTGTAAAAATCGTCTTAATCTCATTAGAAAATAAAACTTTGAGGAAATACAAAATATCTGACATCACCAAATTCTCATCTTTATCCCAATGAAATTCCAAAAAGCCAAACAGATTTGTTTTACTGTACGGATACAACGGAATATGTACCACACCATGCATTTGCGGATTGTCGACTATATTTAAAGTTGACATATCAAGTTTTTCACCGGTTTTGAAGTTAATAAACTCATCAGATTGAGAAATATAAATCGCAGCATTTTCCCAACCGAAATAAGACGAACCTATTTGCAAACCGTTTAAAATATACTGCTCTGGCGTAAGACTGAATCTGAAAAGTCTGAACATTCGAATCAACGGAAATGATTCCAGGAAATCATCTGAAACTTTAAAATCTCGTCCCCAAATTTCACGATACGCTTCCAAATTATCATTTCCGTCAGCTTCATTTTCATCAGTCTCATCCGGCTGATTTTCTTCTGCCTGTTCTTGCTCACGGATATCTTCTTCTGCTTCTTGTGTTTCTTCTATATCCTTAAGTTCTTGATTTTTCTCACTGATAGCCTGAAGTTCCTCTTTTAGATAACGGTCTTCATTTTCTACATCCAACTCATCATCTTCTTTCTTATCTTTTGTTTTCTTTAAAATAATTTCTTTTTTATTCTTTTTCGAAATTGTCGGAACACTCGCCGGATTAAAGAAAAGAATGATAAAAATCAAACCTACAATAAAAATTAAAACGCTTACCAATACCGGAATAAATAAATATTTTACCAGATAATACACCGGAAATTTTCTCATCCAAACCGTATAGCGAAGAGTTCCAGCACTTCTGTGATAAGAACGCAGCTTCGATTTATTTTCATTAAGCTTTGTTTCGATTGACTCTGACGTACCGGAAAAATATGAGCGGTCATAAATTACGGGAACTTGCGGTTGATTGGGCTTTTTTACCAGAATCAAAACAATGCTCTCGTCGACAATACCTTCAACTTGATAGTCAGACAATTTGTCCATTACAAGAACCGGCGTCAATTCATCTATAACTCGATTTGCCTCTTTTTCTTGATACATCGGAATATTAAAGCTTTGTACTGTAATATAAACAAGCGTAAATGTCGCCACCAAAGCCGCAAAACAATTTCTGATAATTTTTATACGATTCATATTTTCTCCCTTTCTTGTTTTTCACAATACGACTGCTTCATTTTATTCAATCTATACCTGTAATACAAAATTCGTCATCTTTTACACTGAGATCGATTGTCTTTCCGTGTTGGATATTGCCTCGAATAATCTCAAGACTGATAGCATTTTCAATGTGATTTTCAATCACGCGTCTAAGCGGACGAGCTCCGAATTCCGGAGAATATCCCAACTGTGCTATCTTTTCACAAACTTTATCATCAAATTGGATTTTATACCCGGCGTCTTCTACTTTTTTACGCATTTTATTCAAAAGCAGTTTCGCTATTGATAATATATGTTCTTTTTCCAACGGATGAAAAACAATAATCTCATCTACACGGTTTAAAAATTCCGGTTTAAAGAATTTCTTTGTTTCCTCTAAGATTTTCTCTTTCATTACGCCGTAATCTTCCGCTTTCGACGGAGTCCCTGCAAATCCTATGCGTTTTCCCAAGTCAAACATTTTCGATGAGCCCAAGTTCGACGTCCCGATGATTATCGTATTACGGAAACTTACTTCCACACCTTGACTGTCCGTCAGTTTTCCTTCATCGAAAATTTGCAACATCAAGTTAAAAACTTCCTCGTTGGCTTTTTCCATTTCATCAAGCAACACCACGGAAAACGGGTTGCGTCTGATTTGCTCTGTCAGTTGTCCGCCGTCATCGTAACCCACATATCCCGGAGGAGAACCAATCATTTTGGATACGGAATGACGTTCCATGTATTCAGACATATCCAGACGTACAATTTTAGTCTCGTCATCAAACAAGAAGTCCGCCAATACTTTAGCAAATTCAGTTTTTCCTACTCCGGTCGGCCCGAAAAATAAGAAAATCCCGATAGGTCGGTCCGCATCTTTTATTCCGGCTCGATTTCTGCGAATCGCATTAGAAACCGCCGTAACGGCAGAATCCTGCCCGATGATTCTTTCATGAAGCACATCTTCCATTGCTACAAGTTTCTTTGCTTCAGTCTCTACGACTTTGCTTACCGGTACACCGGTAATTTTGCTTACAACCGTAGCCACATCATCTGCCGTTACTATATTAGAACTTTTTTCTTGTTCTTCTTTCCACTTCGCTCGTATCCGCTTCAACTTTGCTTCAATTTCATTAACTTTCATTTGAAGCTCTACAACTGCCGTTACGCCGCCGGAACCTGCACTTTCATTGAAAGCCATAGTTCTTTCACGTCGCAATTCTGACAACTGTGTTTCCAGTTGATAAACTTCCGGATGAGTAGAAACTAAGAATATTTTTTTACACGCACCGGCTTCGTCCAATAAATCAATAGCTTTATCCGGCAAAAAACGCTCGCTGATATAACGACTTGACAGTCTGACTGCAGCTTCCAAAGCACTTTTTTCGTAAACCACATCATGATGAGCACTGTACTTTTCGCTGATTCCTTCCAGAATCTTTACGGTCTCGTCAATCGACGGTTCTTTCAGTTGCACGACTTGAAAACATCTTGAAAATGTGCGGTCTTTTTCTATTGTCCGTTTATAATTTTCCGTAGTTGCAGTCCCTATCAACTGTACTTGTCCGCGTGCAAGCACCGGCTTTAATATATCCGACATCTTTATAGAACCGGCACTGGAATCCATCAAGGTCTGCATTTCATCTATAAAAGCAATCACACGACCGCCGGCATTTTCCAACGCATCGACTATCGCTTTCATTCGCTCCTCAAACTCGCCTTTAAACTTCGTTCCGGCGGTCAATTGCACAATATCCAACTGAATAATTTTTTTTGCTTGCAATGTTTTGGGTACACGGTGAGCTGCTATCAACTGAGCCAATCCTTCTACAAGTACGGTCTTGCCGACACCGGGCTCTCCGATAATCACGGGATTGTTTTTTACACGTCTTGCCAAGATTTCTACAATTCGCTCTATATCCTCTTCTCGTCCCACAATAGGGTCAAGCTTTCCTTGTTGGGCCAATTCCGTCAAATCCGTCCCGAAAACATCTAAAACATTTTCCTGACTTTCTCCGTCACGTGCAGTAACTGTCATTCCGTTACGCACACTCAATGCCGCCGCTTTGCATTTTTCATAAGACAATCCGACAGATTTTAAAATCTCACTTGCCGGTTTTATTTCATCAAAAAGAAATGCCAAAAACAGAGCTTCCGTAGTAATAAATTTATCATGAAAATCTTTTGCTTCTTGTGAAGCTATTTCTAAAAGTCGCTCTACATCGGGACTCAGAGTAATCTCGGTAGGAAGCGACGGTTGTTCTTCAGCTGCCGGGAAAAGATTATAAATTTTCTCTATTATCGTATCGGCTACAGTTTGAGCTTCCATTTCCAGCTCTTCAAGCATCCGCAATATTCCGGAGTCTTCCTGCTCCAACAGTCCCAAAAGTATAAATTCCGGCGTAAATATAGGCTGCTGGAAATTTGCCAATTCCATAGTTCCGATATTTATTGCCTGAATTACTTTTTCGGTAGAATTACGTAAATATTTTTGAAACAATTTTATCTCCCATTATTACGGCTCTTTAGAAATATCTAAAAAGACACTCCATTGCAAAGTTTTCGTTCCTACTCCATCGATAATCGGTTGAGCATTTTCGATTCTTCCAGATAAATCTTCATTCAATTTCATATAATAACAACCATTTTTTGAATAATGGGCTGTGATTCGTTCACCGGTTTTATCCTGCAAATCTGTTTGAATCCATTGCACGCCGCTTGTATATCGCCAAGATTTTTTATATTTAAAAGCTACAATCAATCTGGCATCGGCAAACTCAGGATATTTATATTTCTTGATGTTAAGGTTTGTAGAAACATCGATATTGTGTTTTATCAATTCATTTTCTATTTCTTCCCACGAAATATCTTTTGTAAAATCCTGCTTTTCCTTTTTTTCAAGCGGAACTGTGAAAAATGCCTCACTGTTTAGTCCGAGTCGTTTAAATGTATGGTAATAGAAAAAAGCTATAGATTTATAATCGCCCTTACGTGTGTAAAGCAAATTATAAGGTTTTATCCAATCGCTGTGAATATCATAATCTTCCACCGCTGTTATATTGACACTCACAAACTGAACGAGTTTTTCAAATATTTCCTCTGAATTACCGTAAGAAGCCAGCTGTTTTATAAAATTTTCATATGCTTCTATTCGCTCTTTATCTGCCATTGTTTTGGAAAAATTAAAATCGGCTTTATCTAAAAGGTTACGTAATGCCACTTCGTCGGCAGATGTCAAATTTGTACGCAATACATAACCGCCGTTATTTTTACGTTCCCAATAATATTCTTTGATTGTTCGTTCCAAATCCGGGTCTTGAGTATAAATCTCATTCATTTTATCCACGGTAAGTACTTGCGGCAAGTCACTCTTCCATTCTATTTTTCCGGAAAGTCTGTCCAGCAATATACGCACTGATATGGCAGAAGTTATATAGTCCAACTCATTTCCGGGTTCGGTAAAAGTGTTCCATCTGGGATTATAAAAATTTATGTATGACTGCAAAACTACGGAATCATAGTCTGCCACGGTAAAATAAATAGCAAACGGGTCACCGTCTAAGTTTTCAATTTTAAAACTTCCAATATTTCCCGGATATGTTGCCGGGTGAACCAACGTCAAACGCACTTTATTGAAAGTATAACTGTCACCGGTAAAAAGCAAAGATTCCAATTTAGACTTCTGTGTACTGTCCAATCGAATTCTATGCAATTGAGTCTTATCAATAATACGACTTACATAAAGATTTCTCGCATTCTTTGTCGGATACGAAGTCGTCTCGTAAGGTTCCATAAAATAATAAACATTTTTATAAATCACCTGAACTCTGAAACGAGCAAATATCGAACAACAAGTTAAAAGTAACAATGCTACACAAAGATTTTTTTTAAGCATAAGCGTTTCCATTTATTTTTTTTAAGCATTTATCCCTTCATTTCCGGAATAAAAAAACACTCAAAAGTCATTATCGAAATCTGACTTCATTTTCTTTATTTTCAACACCATGCTTTTTTTTTAAATATGATTAAAGGATTTCATCTTCGAGTAGATAAGACTCAATCTTACCGTATCCGTCAATATTTAACGACTCCTGTTTATTACATATAAACGAACCGGCAACTTGTTTATAAATCGACCAAGAAATCACAATCTGCCCAAACGCTGCACCGGATTTTAATTTCTGAGCAATATCTACATCATCTCCGAACAAATCATAACTAAATCTTTTGTTTCCAATCAATGCCCCTGCAACATTCCCGGAATTTATTCCTATTCTAATCTGGAACTTTATTTTTGAATTTACATTCGACTCTTCTATATACTTGCGACATTCCTGTGCAGCTTTTACCAAAGACAATGCAAAATGCGAATCTTGTTCAAATATTCCGCTTGCAGCTAAATATACATTGCCGGCAGTTTTTATACGGATACAATTATTTTGCTCCATAATAGAATCGAACTTCGCAAATATTCGACTTAATTCTTTCATCACCAAAGAAAAGTCATTCTTAGAAAGATCACAATTAACTTCCGAGATTTCACAAAACATAACACCTACATTTTGAAACCACTCTACAGACACGTTATCTTGCAAGATATCTTGTAAAACCTTTTCCGGAATAATATTACGCAAAATATCGTTAGCTTTTTCTTTTTCACGCTCAATCGCCAGATTAAACAGTGCAATCTCTTCATCTTGAGCTTTTATTTCATTTGTTTGTCTTGCCATTTTATCTTTAAATGACATACATGTTCTGGAAATTGCACCGGCCATTGCATTTAAAGAATCATTCATATCTTTGAATTCTTTAATGTTAAGATTTTCATTTCTCAGAAATGTACAGTTTTCTGCCAATAACTGATTCTGTTTACTTACAATATTATTAATTTCCGTAAAGAATCGATTGCAAAAGAAAGAAGTCACTACAACAACAACGACAAGTACCAACAAAATAAGTAAAAATATTTTGAAAGTTAATTGATAAATCGACGCCGTAATCTGCTTCAAAGGATGAAAATACAATGCTTGAATTTGAGAATCTTGAGCTTTCATATAAATAAACAGATATTTTTCACCTGCATAATTTATAATTTTGCATTCCGGAACAAACATATAACGTTGTTCATATTTTTCAATGCATTTTCCGACATCTTCGGTATTGAGAATCCTTTCATCTGTATTCAACATCTGATATTCCGCAAAACTCATACCTTCGTATTTGTCATCAGGGTCATCACCTTCATTTAAAATATACTTCCCTGTTTTTTCATCAAAATCATAATAATCATCTACCGACGGATGATTTTTGTCTAAAACATTTCCGAATTGGTCAAGAAGATACAATGTTCCCAATTTGATATTGGTTTGACTTTCATACAATTGAGAAAGAAAATCCTGCATTTCAAGAATCATCATTATTGATTCAATTTCTTTTTCATTCTTATTTCTGTACGGTCTGAAAAACATAACACGTCTGTCTTTTACCGGAATATCTACCGCATAAGAAAATGCAACTATCGGCTTATCATCGTTATTCTCTTTCAATTTCAAGAAAAACGGCTCATTTTGAATTCCTTCAATCTCAAATAATGAATTTTCTTCTCTGGATTTTATAATAGAAAAAGATGTTTTCTTGAGTGCATCCGGACGATTGAGCTCTATAAGACAAAAGGAACCGCGTGTTTTAGATGAAATAAGATTGGTCAAACCTTTTATTCCGGTTTCTTCTATTCCGTCATGCAAATAAGTTACTTGTTCTATAGCCGTTTGTTTCGGTCTGTTTATGATATCCGAGAATAACTTTGACTCTCCGATTTCATCAAAAATAGAACTGTATCGATTGTAATACAAATCTACATTACCCGTAATCTGCATTAAAATATCAGAATAGAAGTCTTTTGTTTTCGTTATCATCTTATTAGTCGTACTTGAATACGGAAATATTGCAATTATCAAAACCGGAACCATAACTAACGGAATAAAAGACATCATGATGTAATTAGAAAATTGCTTTTTATTTCTCATTGCTTTCTCCGTTAAAAAGGAACATTTCTTCTATTTTTCCGTTTTTCAGTATCACTTCTTTAAATCGTACAAACTTCCAAAATTTATCATTTCGCAAAGTTTGATACATCTCAGACGAAAGACTTAATCGACCGTCCGGGGTCTGTTCTATAAAGTCAAGCACACAGTTGATTGGTTTACCTACAACATCATAAACAAACTTTCCGTCCCCGATAACACCTGCAGTCACACTGCCGTAACAAAGTGAAGCTTTAAATTTTATTTGATTTTCATTATTAGTATTTTCTTTTTCCATAAGGCTCATACATTCTATGGCAGCAGCCGTCAAATGCTGAATACACCAGCTGTCTTTTACGGCAATACCACAAGTTGCCAAATATGACTGACCTAACGTTCTGATTTTATAACAGCCGTATTTGTCCATTATTTCGTCAAATTTTATAAATAACTCGTTCAATTTCGAAAATTGCTCTACTGTTGCTGAGTTCGAAACAGAGTTAGAAAATTCATTTATCTTTAAGAGAAATACACAGACATTGTCATGAACCGTAGGCTCAATCTTTTCATCGGCAAGAATTTTCCCGACCTCACTTTTAGGTAAAATCTTTTGCAGATTTACTTCTCGCATAGAATATTCATTTCTTATTCTCTTTGCGGCAAATTCCAATTCCTTAGAATTGTTAGATATCTGACGTTGCTGTTCTTCTATTAATACATTAAATTCAGCTCGCTCTTCTGTTTTTTTAGAAACAATCGCATTAAAATTCTTTCCTATATCCGCAAATTCGCCGAAAAATATATTCTCATCCAGTCTGGTATCATAATTTCCACGTTCTATCTCTCTTTGAGCATTTATTAATTGAGTCATCGGCAACATTAAACGATTTGTCACTTTTATAATAACCAAACTCATTATGGTCAATAACAGTGCCATCAAAATCAAATTACCGACTACAATCCCGATAACCGGCATATAAACAAGTACCAACGGATAAAAATAAGAGATTTCAACTTGAGATAAAGGAGCTTTCATAAAAATAGCCATAAACTTCTGCTGCTTATGCATAACTACAGAACAAGTAGGACTTACCGAGTCATCCTTATTAAACTTTTCTCGCTGATATAAAAACTGCGGAACCTGAAGAATTTGAGAGTCAGTATTTAAT
>JAXJQT010000398.1:0-5552 GCA_036311025.1 Spirochaetota bacterium | reverse complement strand
GTCTATAGTAAAAAGTTTTGTAGAAAAACACGGCGGAAGTATCAGTGTCGAAAGTAAGGTCGGCGAAGGTACTGAAATGATTATTTCTTTACCGAAGTCCGGCAATGTTTAGGGAGGGAACATGAACGAGATTCAAGAAAAATTATGGGAAGGAATGCTTTGTTTTAATCGTAAGTCATACGAAGAGAGCAAATTATTTTTTACGGATGTATTAGATTGGGATCCGGGTAATCCGGAAGCAAATTATTATTTGGGGCTTATCTACATGAAAGAAGAAAACTACACAAAAGCTGTAGTTTATTTGAAATCTATCGTAGATATGAGTGTAAACTTCATTTTTACGCATCAATGCAGAATGCTTTTGGGAGTGATTTATTATCGTACACAAGAATGGGAACGAGCTAAGACTGAGTTTCAAAAACTATTAAAAGTAAATTTTGAGCCGGCAAAAGTTCATGCTGCGTTGGCTTCTGTTTATTATAAATTGGAAGATTACGAAAATGCATTGGATGAGGCGTTCAAGGCACACAAAGCAGATCCGTACAATTTGAATGCAAAAAATACTTATGGTTTTTTACTTTGTGATTTGGATATAGATGCGGAGAAAGGAGTCGAAGTGTTGCGTGATGTAGTGCGACTGAAACCGGAAAATCCGGCTTATCTCGATTCTTTGGCGTGGGGATTGTACAAAAAGGGCGATATAAAAGAAAGTATTGATAATTTTAAAGCAGCCATGCATTTGACTTCAAATGAAGAAATACAAGAGCATTACAATATTGTAATCGGAGTAAAAGCTGCACCTGTAAGGAATCGTGTATGAAAAAAAGTTTTTTGTCAGTTTTATTTTTGACTGTGTTATTTTTTAGTTTTGCACAGCAGGAAGATATTTTTAATCTTTTCCCGGAATATTCAAAAGACTATTTTGAGAACGGAGTCAGAGCATTTCACAATACTCAATATGAAATGGCGATATCTGAGTTGGTAAAGTCTCTTTCTTATCAGAATGAAAATCATTTGTCTCGTTTGTTTTTAGGAGAGGCATATCGTAAAGCCGGATATGAAAAAAATGCACTCTATGCATGGAACACGTTGTTGTCTATGGGGTATGAAAATACAGCATTAAAAAATAAGATTAGCTATTTATATAACAGAAGCGGAATGCTTTCTGATATTTTTGTAGATAAAAACTATATTATCAGAACAGACTTGCGTGGGCACTATGAAGGTGAAAACCGAGTTAATTTTCTTAATCCCGGACAAATTGCCGTAGGGAATAACAATCATTATTATTTGACGTCTTTCAGTACCGGTTCCGTAATAGAACTTGATGCGAATCTTGAAATCGTTCGTTCTATAATGACAGCAAATCCGATTTTACAAAAACCGTTCGGAGTAGCAGAGACAAAAAACGGCGATATTTATGTTTCAGATTTTGCAGCGGATAAGGTTTTTAAAATCAATCGTTTTAATGTAGTTACGCAGACTGTCGGTTTTAAAGGAATAGGTGAAGGGGCGTTACTCGGGCCGAAATATTTGGCACTTGATGAATATGAAAATTTGTATGTTGTTGATTCGGGAAATCAACGTATAAACAAATATAGTGCTGACGGCGTTATATTAAATTCATTCGGAAAAAGCGGTGAGGGGAAATTAACAGAGCCGGGCGGTATTATTTATCACAACGGAGAGATTTTTGTAGCCGACAGAAAACGAAATGAAGTCGTTGTTTTTGACACAAACGGAAATTACCTCAGAGCATTCGGAAATGATTACCTTGAGTCACCTTACGATTTGACTGTAGATAAATTGGGGCGATTTATAATAGTTTGTGAAAGAAAAGTTTGGGTTTATGAACCGCAAAGCGGTCTTGCTTATGTAATGGAAGCAATGGGGGAACGTTTGCAAAGAGGCGTTTCCGTATCTGTAGATATGGAAGACAATATTTTGGTGGGTGATTTTAATTCTTCACGACTTTTTGTAATGTCGCTGGAACGCCGACGCTATAACAGCATGTATGTAAATGTAGAGCGTATTATTTCATCAAAATTTCCTGATGTTCACTTGATGGTTCGTATAGAAAAAGATGATTTTACCGTACCTATGGGACTTACTTCAAAAAATATCACTGTATATGAAAATAATCGCCATGTTCCTATAGTCGGCGTAGGTTATACGCAGACATTAAACGATACTTGCGATGTGGCTGTGATTTTGGATAACAATAAAAATATATTGCAATATAAAGACAAAATCGGTGTATTGGTTGACAGATGGATGAAGTCGACAGGCAGTAATACAAACTTGTTGCTTGCAAACAGTGTTGATATGAAATCGGCCGTAAACAAAAACATTAATAAACACAGAGCTGCGGTTTCGTTGCCTCTCGGAAGTACAAGATTGGAATTTCTTGACGCAATCGAACATTTATCCGGCGTTGATGTTGTAGATAAAGGTGAAATGTTCAAAACGGTCTTCTATAGTATGATTGATCGTTTTTCAAAGAAAGACATTGTTTTTGTTACGAATGCACAGGAAACTGGAAATGATTTTGAGCAATTTAAAATTGAAGATGTGATTCAATTTGCCGTGAATAATGACATTAGAATTCATGTCGTAGCATTTGCAAACGGGGAGCTTTCCGGAGTGTACAAAAATATAGCCGACAGAACCGGCGGAAAATATTTATTTGCTTATGAACAGTCCGAAACTAAAGATTTATTGACGCAAATCGAAGAAAATAATGGAAAGATTTATACATTGTCGTATGTTTCCAATTCGATATCAAGATTCGGACGTGAACCGGTAGATATAGAAGTAGAAATAAACTACGGCGGAACAAAAGGTGTCGGAACATCGATTTATTTTCCGCCGAGACATTAATTTATAAAAAAATAAAAGTGTACCGCAAACAAAGATCGGTACACTTTTTTTATGTTCAGATACAACTGTTTATTTATAATGTACGAGCCAGTCTGAAACCGATTTTGCTGTCACCTACAGTAAAAAGGGATTGGCTGCGATAGGAAACACAGCAAGACTCATTTTCATTGTCGTTATAAATTCCGCGAACAACTCTGTCGTAGAATGTTGAAAAATCACTGCTTTGAGGATTTAAAATAATGCTTCCTTCTCTATATTCGTTATCTGCGGTTGTGACATCTTTTCTGTATACATCCCAGCACCATTCTCCGACATTACCTGACATATCGTAAATATTTAAAGAATTGGGAGCTTTAAGACCGACCTTGTGCGAGAAACCTTCGTTATTTTCTGTATTCCATGCAACACTGTCGAGCTGATTGCTTCCCGCATAACGATAATTCCAATTTTCAGTATCATCCGGATTTCCTCCGCGAGCCGCAAATTCCCATTCTGCTTCCGTAGGCAATCTATAGCCTTTTTTTGTAATATCGGCTTTTACTACCTTTATAAGTAAATCATTCGGATCGGTTGATTCAAACAAACATTCGGAATCATCGGAATCTAATTCTTGGTCTATTAAAAAATCTCCTACTGTCATCTCTTCAATTTCGTAAACACATTCATCTTCAGTCATAAAAGATTTAGTTAATTCATTACAAAAAATGACGGCATCATACCAGGAGACATTGTCTACCGGACAGAGTTTTTTACTTTTATCATCGTTGTATAAAGGATTGGGAAGACTCGGATTGCTTTTCATTATGTACTCATACAAACCTTGCGTTACTTCATATTGACCGATAGCAAAAGAGGTTAAACGAACTTTTCGACCCATGACAAATGCACCGTCATCACTGTCACCTTTTATGGTTACACTCTCACCTTGCGGAATAACGACAATATCTTTGAACCTCTGATTAATTTCTTCGTTCAATAAATCTTTTTTGAAACAAAGTGGTTGCTCGTTTGTTTCTACTTTTTCTTCATCCGGAATCTTTAAGTCTCCGCAACAGCAACAAAGTGTGATAATTAAAATTGATAAGATAGAATTGAAAAAACTTTTTTTTAAAATCATGATTACTCCTTATATTAAATGAAATATTTCTCACATGAGTATAAGGATGAGCTTTTGGGAAATCAAAGGAAATACAGTTAAGAAAAAAGAAATTGATAAATTGTTTAAGGTTGGTTCGGGGATATTTAGCCGGCAGGGGCGGCGAGTTATGGTCGTTTTGGGGGCAAAACTTTTCTAAACCTTTGCAAGTTCAAGGCTCTTTTTGTTGGCATAGCCGACATTGAAGAGTTTTTGTTGTTCAGGGAATAACGAGAGTTTAGGAAAGGGACAACAGCTCTTTTAGCAAAGCCACAGTTTTCCCTTTCCTATAACCTATCCCTTTTTTGGCAAGCTCTGACTTTCGGTGAGTTCATTCTCCTTTTTTATTTCCGATTCGGCAAAATCGAGCAGAGTTTGTATAATCGGTTGGAACATTTCGACTACACTTTGCTTGGTATTTCCTAATCGGAAAGACTTCGTTTCACCTGATGTTTTCTTGCGAAAACATTTCATTCGTTCTACGAACTCATTATTGTTTCTTGAACTACAAAATACGAAGAGACAGCGAAAATTTGTCAATTAGGCTTTGTTATGGTATAAATACACTTATTTTTTATAACAAGGAGCGAAAGATGAATATAGAAAAAACAGCACAGGAAAATTTTGAAGCATTAAAGAAAAATGTTTATCCTGGACGCGGAATTGTTCAGGGATTGTCAAAAGACGGTAAGAAAATGGTGCAGATTTATTGGATTATGGGAAGAAGTGAAAATTCTCGCAATCGTGTATTTGTTGAAGAAAACGGTTTTGTAAGAACTGCACCGTTTGATGAATCAAAAATGAAAGACCCTTCATTGATTATTTATTATCCGGTAAGATTTTTGGATAAATGCCATATTGTTTCCAACGGAGACCAGACAGACACTGTTTATGAAGGATTGAAAAACGGAAAAGGTTTTATTGAATCATTGGCTACAAGACAGTTTGAACCGGATGCTCCGAATTTCACACCTAGAATTACAGGTATGATTGACTTGGACGATAAACAGCATAAATTCCATTTTTCTATTTTACGCTGTACTTACGGCGACGGAAAAGCTTGCGAAAGAATGAATTTTGCGTATGAAGCGATAGAGCCGGGATATGGATATTGTATTCATACTTATGAAGGCGACGGAAATCCGTTACCGACATTTGCACGTTATCCGTACCATGTTCCTTTGTTTGATGATAATCTTGAAAGTTATTGGAATGTTTTGAATGCTGAAAATTTGGTTTCTTTGTTGGTAAAAACAATTGATTTAGAAACAGGAAAAACAGAAATCAAAATTAAAAACGCAAACGTGTAATATGGAGTAGATAATGCCCGGAGAAATCAGAAAATTAAAATATATTGCAGATATGATTCGTGAAGAGCTTGTCGCAAAAATCAATATGTACGGTGCCGATGTACGTTTGGCTTGTTTTGTTGCCGGTGAACATCCTGCTTCCGAAAGTTATATCAACGGAATCGTTCGTAATTCCGAAAAGATAGGAATTAAAACAGAACTTGTACGATTCAGCGACAGTGTTACGG
>JAXJQT010000397.1:0-2228 GCA_036311025.1 Spirochaetota bacterium | reverse complement strand
CTTCCGGATCGTATTCCATATCGATGTAAGTTTTGTCGATATTTTTTTTCATCATCTCAAGCTTATGCTCGATTCTCGGAATCAAGATTTCATCAATATCAAAAATATCTCTCATTTCAGCAGACACTTCTTCCAGTTCGGAAGTTGTTTCTTGCAAATCTTGTTCTTTTGAATGATATTCAAATATTTTTCCTCCGAGTTTTGCTTGATCGCCGAAGTTAAAAAAATAGTTGTCAAGTTTTGCTTGATTCTCAGAAATTAACTCTTGGAAGTTTTGCATTTCGGTATTATAGCGAACATTGATTTCTTCTAATTCATCACGCTTTCTGTCTATTTCTTTGTTAATTTCTGCAATTTTATCTTGTAACTCTTTTATTTCACGTTCTGCTGTTGAAATATTTTCGTTTACGGTAATTTCAGACATTTCAAGTTTATCTTCAATACGCTCTAAGTCATCTTTGAGTTTTTCGATATCTTCATTGATTCTCACCATTTTACGCAGTTTTTCTTTTTTCTTGCGATTAAGATTGATAAAATCTTTGACTGCCCAACCAATAGAAAAAAGTATAAGCGTAATACTTCCGGGCAAAATATGAGAATTGCTTTTTATAAGTGCAAATGAAAACACACCGACAAAAAACAAGATTATCGGAATGAAAGAGATTTTAGGGAACTTATACTTGGTGCGAAGCTTTTCTCTTTCGATATTAAGATTCTTCAGTTTTTCCTCGGTCTTGGTTTGTTCATTTTCCATTTCATTTTCAAGGCGAATACTGCGATTGTGCAATTCATTTTTTCGCTCTTCTTGACGCTTGACACTGTCTTGCAAGATTTTTCGTTCGGACTCTCTGTTACTTATGTTTTTTTGAATTTCATTTTTTTCATCAATCAGAGTTTTTTCATGTTCGGCACGCAGTTTTTCGTAGTCGCTTCTTTTTTTATTGCGTTCTTTCCAGTCGTCTCTTATTATTTCCAGTTGGTCTATGTTATTTTCAGCAAGGTAATTACGCAATTCTTTTATGCTTTCGGTAAGTTTGATTAGTTTAGAAAATTTTTGCTCGGTTTCAGCATATTCGTTTGCTTTTTCAATCTTTGAAAGGATTTCTAAGCGTTCCTTTTTTTCTTTTAATTGATTTTCATTATTTTCAATCTCTTCATTTGACAAATCAGAATTTGCGAGTCTTCGTTTTTCTTCAATCAATCTGTTTTGATACTCTTCCAGTGTTTCGATAATTTTCCAAGGTCCGGATGATGTGACTAAATATTTTTTCAATTTTTCTATTCTGTCACCGCTTTTATCCATTCCGCCCAGCAATGTACGTATACTGTTTTTCCAAAAGTCAGAGAAAGTCGCATCTTTATTATCACGGTCAGTCAGACGATTTCCGGCTTCTCGTACTACCAGCAAGTTTACTATATTTGCAAAGTTTGCATCAGAATGCATTTGGTCTAAACAACAATCCCCGATAATATCAAATTCCCAATTCCCGCCGAATCTGTTTTCATTAAATCCGGAAAGACGAGAGAGCAGATTAATATCGGACTTTTTACGGTCACGAAGCAAGTGCTTTTCGAGTGCATCTATTATTGAAGTTTTACCGGATTCATTATTTCCGACAATCAAATTATTTTGTTTTAATACAAATTCTCGATTATTAATCGGGCCAATATTTTTGATATTAAGTTTTTCTAACATAAGATAAAGTCCTAAAGTTCGTTAGTGTAAATATCGGATAATACCGAAACTGCAAATTCTTTAAATCCCTCGTCATCGTTATCATTGTTTTCGGTATTTAAAATAGAAGCAATCAACGGATCTGACAAAAATCTTTTATTAATTATTTTCGGCAGCATTAAAATATTTACCGATAGTATCCCTTTTTCTGCAAGAATATCTTTCAAATGAAGCTCAAGCATTTCCAAATCGTCTTGCTCCATAGAAGTATTCCCCGTAATCATGAAGTTCAATGTAAGTAATTCCGGTTTTGTTTCTTTCTCGTTTAACAATTCAATAATCATATTGTTAAATGTTTCTATTATTTCTTCTTCACCCATCATGAAATTTATATTCAATTTTAAATTGTCATAATAAGGTGTGTCTAAAAGAATTTTTCTCAAACTGGATGTTTCCGTGTCAAACAAAGCGACGGCTCGTCGTCCGTTGTCACTTTTTCTGGTAATTACGGGCGAACCCGGATTTACGATAGTTCCTCCCTGTTCGCTTATAT
>JAXJQT010000396.1:0-1360 GCA_036311025.1 Spirochaetota bacterium | reverse complement strand
GTCTCAAATTCGTCGAGTATTTTCACTTTTGCACCATTGCCGAGACGTATCGGTGTTGCGACTCCGGAAAAAGGAGAAAGTTCGTTATCGATATTTGCAGCTTGAAAAAAATATGAAGAATGAATGAGCTGTGCATTGACATCAGAAAATAACGGATATACGAAAAACAACAGCAATAATGAAAGAAAAGTAGGGAACATAAATATATTTCTCCGTGTTTATGCTTAAGAAAATCGGAATAAGTTATTAATAACTTCATTAAGTAATAAAATCCGATTTTGCTTTGTGATTGCAAATTTTGCAATTTTTTGCTAGATTCGTGCGAAAAAGTGCCCGCAATGTGCGGGGAATGAAAATTATTAAGGTACAGTATGTTTTTATCAAAAACTTTCGGAATTAAAGGGATTCGTCCTGATGACAAAAAATTTCCGATTAACAAAAAGAATATCGAAAGTGCTGATATTCCGAATGTTGCGTATATTCCGGTTTGCCAACATTACGGAACACCTGCTAAGATTATAGTAAAACCCGGTGATGTAGTAGAAGAAGGGCAGTTGATTGCTGTAGCCGATGGCGAGATTTCGGCTAATGTTCATGCATCAATTCCGGGAGTCGTACGAGGAATAGAAGAAGTTTATATCGGTAACGGAAAAAAATCTGATGCCGTAGTGATAGAGCTCGGTGGTTCTTTCAGTAAATCCGGTAGAATTATACAGTTGAACGATTGGCTTTCTATGACAAAAGAAGAGTTGCTGGAAAAAATAACTGAATCCGGAATTATCGGTCACGGCGGTCGTTCTTTTCCTGAAGGAAAAAAACTTGAATATGCTTTAAAAAACGGGACATCAACTCTTATTATCAACGGAGCAGAATCCGAACCGTATCTTACCAGTGACCACAGATTGCTTTTGGAAAAGACAGAAGGAATATTGATAGGAACGCAGATTGTCAATAAAATACTGGAAGCAAAGAATGTTTATATTGCGGTCGAAAATAATAAGCGTGATGCTATCAGACGTTTACGTATATTGAGTGCAAATCGTTATACTTACAAAACTGTAGGTTTGAAAGTCAAATATCCGCAAGGAAATGAACATCAATTGGTAAAAGCTGTCACCGGAAAGGTGATTGCTGGAAATGAAAGTGTTCAAGAACACGGAATTACCGTTATAAATGTAGCGACATTGATTGCTATAAAAAATGCGGTTATAAACGATAAACCGATGATAGAACGAGTTGTTACGGTTTCCGGTTCTGGGGTTTTACGTCCGAAAAATCTTATTGTTCGTATCGGAACACCTATAGGTGACGTGATTGAAGAATGCGGCGGATTTACCGGCAGAATCGCAAAAGTTGTTAT
>JAXJQT010000395.1:0-1549 GCA_036311025.1 Spirochaetota bacterium | reverse complement strand
GTGTTATGAATTATTATGGATAAATAGGTAAATGCTTGTATGATTAGTAAAAAGACGACTAAAACTGTTATTCATTTTCATGAAAAAATAATTGATTTAAAAGTATTGGAATGTTACACAACCGATTTTTTGATGAAATTATTTGTTTTGGCAAAAAAGAAATATAACAATGAAAATATAAGAAATGAAAAGGTAAAAGCTGCAATAGCGGAAGTAAAAGCAAACCTTTTGGATAACATAAAGAAGTATTCACAAAATCTGGACATTGAAAAAGAAAACATGATTGAAGTCAAAATAATGTCTGATGGTAAAAATCCGATTGTTAATTCATATTCATTGTTACATGAAGCCGACCAACTTTTAAGAGTAACATTTCAAAAAATAGATTGGGACGAAATAAATTTGTTTCGTAAATTTTTACTTCGTTATCTTACAACTTATCTGCGAAAGAAAACTAAGAAAACCGGCAATGAAATAAAACAAATCGTAACCAACTTATCTTTTGTTATTCAAGAGTTTTTGCAAAATGCAAATCTGTACGGTGTCGGAGATCACGGGTATGAATTGATTATATCCAATGTAGACGACAAGATTATGATTTCCGTAGAAAACTATACGGATCCTAAAAATGCCGTACAATTGCAATCTATAGTTGACGAAATTTGCAATGCTGAGAATATGCGAGAGTTATTGCTTAAATACATGTTGAACTCTCAAAAGCATTTAGGACTTATTTGTTCTGTTTTCAATAATTACATAACAGACCTTACATGCAATATAAATAGTGATAATCTTGTTCACTTAGAAGCAGTTGTTGTTACGGAAATAAAAAAAGTTTAGATTAATATTTGTTCGTCACGACAATAATCAAGGAATTCCTTTTCTTCTCTGTTGAAATTCTTTTTATTGTTTATGTTTTTTAATAATTCAAACCATTTTTTATCAAGCATAATTACATCGGAATTTCCACTCTTGTTCCATGTTACCGCAAATGTTTTTTTCTGTTTATATTCTTTTATCCAATATTTCAGCGGAGTAACACCGGCTTGAAATAAATCATCAACATCATAATGCAACTCAATCAGTCGGGTAGAAGTCGGTAATTTATAATTTTTTTGTTGGATAGAAATATTTTCGGAAAATGCTGTTAATGAAAAATTCAGAGCATTATGCAAAGTGATAATATCGCATACAGGCAAATAAAGAGAACTTTTTCCTTTTTGCTCAAACAAAAACTTCGTGAATTGAAGCTGTAGTTGCAAAATCTCTTTATCTGAGTAATATTCTTGAAGCATTCCTTTTTTATTTAGCCAGTCATAAAAAATTATAAAAAAATCTGACGGTGTGATTTTTAAAGTTTCTAAGATTATATAAAGCCATCCGACAGCTTTTCCGCTGTTATAAAAAATATCGCAGGCTTTTTTTAATTCATTTGCTTTTTCTAAGTCTTCTGTACTGAAATCAGGCGTTTGCGTCACAAGATACGGCGGTGTTTTCATAAAAATTATTTTTTCTTCAGACTCGTTTATCTTGTCGTAAAGCACGGTTC
>JAXJQT010000394.1:0-1946 GCA_036311025.1 Spirochaetota bacterium | reverse complement strand
GCTGCATTTTTTACCAGATACGAAAAAAAACTTCCTGCTACTCCGGTTACATGTAATGCAGAATCTTCCTTATTATCAGTAATAAAATCTTCCAATTTCCGAAACTCTTGAAGTTTCAAAAATTTCTCATCCAACCATTTATTTACTCGCATATCACTAAACCTTTTCCTTTTGCAATCCGATATTTTGAATTATGAAAAAGACTATATTATTTACATTATTTGCATTATTAACTATTTCAGTTTATTCTCAGCCTGTATCGGTAAACATTGAATTCACCAATCCGAAAATCTTCAAAGCAAACGAAGATATATACATTGACGTGAAACTTTCGAATAAGGAAACGACGCCTTATTCTTCATTAATGGCACAGGACAAGAGATATTCATTTGACTTTGAGCTTATATCTCTTCAGAATAAGCAACAACAGCATTCTGCGGACTATAGCAATTTTTTTAACAGGGTGCAACCCGTTTTCCATTCGGTAGTACGCCTTGAAGAAAACGAAGGCTATACTTACAGAGTATTACTTAACGACTACTTTGATATGAACATTACCGGACAGTACATTTTAAAATGTATCTACTACCCGGAAATGAAATTAAGTAATTCACCAGACAATACTGCCGTAAAATCAAACAGTATTACGCTAAACATACGTCCGGCAGACTCTGATGAGCAATTCATTCAAGAGTACATCGTTGCCGAAAAAGAAAAATCATTGATAATGGAAAAGAAATCGCCTGACGAAGTCGTTGATTATATGTTAAACGCAAGAATCAACGGTGAATGGGAAAAATTCTTCCTTTACATTGACTTGGATAAAATGATTTGTGCAGACATTACATTCGGTAAACGTTACAAAAAAGCGGATTCCGATATGCAACAAGAGATTTTGAAAGAATACAAGGAATACTTGAAGAAAGATAAAATTAACGAAATCAGTTATCTGCCTTGTAAGTTTGAAATCATAAAAACTGAATACACAGCCGGCAGCGGAAAAGTAGATGCTTTTGTGATGTTCAAAGAACACGACTATGTAGACAAAAAGTATTACACTTACTTCCTGAAAAAACAGGATGACAAGTGGAAAATAACAAACTACACAGTGTCAAACACTTCCGGTAACTAAGATAAACTTACCCGGAACAAAAAAAGAATTTTACCGACAGGCGTTGTAAAAAACGCTTGCCGGCAAAAGATAAACTCTCCTAATTTTTTTTAGAAACGCCCTTTCCTCCCCGAAATAAAAAGGCGTTTCTTTTTTTATTATTCAGCTGTTATTTTACTCATAAAATACGCACCTGCACCGCAAGCTGCCATAAGGAATATTCCGATAACAAGCGAAATAATTGATACACTTTTGTAAGCTCCAGATTGATAAATAATCGCAAAAGGTGAAGCTAAAATTAAACCGAAGATTCCGCAATATGTAGAAACTCCGTGACGATTAAATAAATAATTAATCAATTTTGCAACTCCGAATATTCCTACAATTACACCGATACCGAACGGAACCAAAACTGCACACTGTGACAAAATTGCATTAATATCAACAGCTTTGAGTGCATCAAAGAAAAGCTTTATCCCGTTGAGTATTCCGTAGTAATACCCTATTATCATCAACACCATTGAACCGCTTACTCCCGGGATAATCATTGTCGCACTTGCCAAAATTCCTACAAAAAACAGAATAATTACAGTTAACACACTCGGTTTGATAGTAGCTAATGCGTTATCATTTCCTTTTAATAAAGGCAAAACAACAACCAACGCCATAAAAATCAAAAAGCACAAAATGTTTACCGGCGAAAAAAGCGGAGCTTTTTTCTCTAATCGCTTTTCGTTTAATTTTCCCCACAACATAGGCAATCCACCGAGAATCAATCCGATAAAAGCCATACATGTAGGCAGCGTATGTTTGTCCAACAAATATTCTATAATAT
>JAXJQT010000393.1:0-6964 GCA_036311025.1 Spirochaetota bacterium | reverse complement strand
TTTCTTTCTGACTATTTAAACCGAAAATCTACGGAGGTACAAAATATGTTACTGGCAGAATATGATTACGACACAGACATTGCTGTTCAGCGAAGAGAAGCATTTGATGACGGTGTATATCAAAAAGCCGTTGAAACTGCGAGAAGTATGAAAGTCGAAAACATGCCGATTCCCATGATTGCACATTTTACCGGGCTGTCACCGGAGGAAATAGAAAAATTATAGAAGTTGTAAGTTAGAAAATAGGAGGCAAAATACTTTCGATAGGAAAGCTTTATGTCTTACGCCCGATATTTCCTACGGAAATATTTCGTTTCACTCGATGTTTTCTTGCGAAAACATTTCATTCGTTCACTTTGTGAACTCATCGTTGTTCATGTACTGCGTACGTTCACCGTGTCTCCTTTTTTATTTTACGTGCAGTTGAAAAAAAAATTAACAAGAAAAAATCAGATGAAAGATTGCCTAAAAAATGATAGAAAGTCACCTTTGTTTTACAAATAAATCAGGAGAAATAATGGCAACAATAGAACTTTTTATTTTGGCTGTTGCACTTTCATTGGATGCATTTGCGATTTCTATTTGCAAAGGTATGTCATTAAGAAAAGCTACCGTTAAACACATGTGTATTACCGGGCTTTGGTGCGGTATTGCACAGGCGTTAATGCCTGTTGTCGGGTACTTTTTCGGAAATACTTTTATCGATGTTATTCATAAATTTAACCATTGGATAGAGTTTAACATTCTTGTTGCTATCGGGCTGGAGATGGTGATAAAGGTTTTTTTAGGATACGAAAATTCAGACAATATATCTCACAAAAAAATGTTTGCTCTTGCCGTGGTCGATAGTTTCGATGTGCTTGCCGTCAGTATTACTTTTCCCGAGTTGCATATAAATTTACCGTTAGCCATGGTAATTATAGGTATTACAACATTTATAATTGCTGCACTCGGCGTAAAAGTCGGCAGTTTGTTCGGCGGAAAATTTCGAAAGAGAGCTACTGTTTTCGGCGGAATAATATTGATTATTATAGGAACTCATCTTTTATTAAAGGGGTTGGGAATTCTATCTATTTTGCCATTTTTTTAAAAAACGGGCCAATCGGAAATAGTCGTCTCTGTTGTTGAATCGCCCGCAGGATATTCGTAATGATGTCGCTGCTCGTTCGTAAGAAAGTCCCATTTTTGTTAATATTTTTGACGGGATTTTTATTTTTCCGTTGCATGCCGAAAAGCGACTGATACAAATTTGTTCATCGGCAAGTGCCATTATCAGTTCTTCCATAGAGCCTGTATTTTTTCCGGTTAAGCTGATATTTAAAATTCCAGTTTGACTTTCGGGCGGTGTATTTATCACAAATTGCGAAACTTCTCGTTGCAATATTTCCAAACCTTCATTGTGTAAAATTTTGAGTCGGCGTAGTTCATCGTCGGATAATAATTTTAATGCAGCAGAACACGCCGCTATTCCGGGCATATTTTGTGTTCCCGGGAAAAAACCGCCCTCTTGTCGGCTGCCTTGTCTGAATCTATGTAGCCGAATGTCTTTGTTTTTGACTGCTAAAATCCCGGTACCTTTAGGAGCATAGAATTTGTGTGCTCCCAATGCGATTATATCGTAATACGGCTGCCATTTTTCTTTAGACAATCTTGTTACAGCTTGCACGCCGTCTGTTACGATTGTCAGGTCGTATTTTTTCTTTAATTGATAAATTTCTTTTGTAGGCTGTATACTGCCGGTTTCATGATTAATCGGAGAATAAAAAAATACAGCCGGACCGTTTTTTAAGAGTTTTTCAAGTTCTTCTAAATGAATCTGTCCGTCGGAACCGACTTTTAAAAAGTTTACATTGCAGCCTTTTTTTTGCAAATGTCGCAACGGAGAGATAAGTGCGGAGTGTTCCGTAACTGTGGAAATAAAACGAAAACTATCAGGGTTGAAACCTTTTACAATGGTAGACAGTGCTTCTGTCGCACCTGAACAAAAATATACTTTTTCCGCAGGAGCTCCCAGAAAATCACCGATATCGATTCGACATTGGTCCAGGAGCTTGGCGGCTTCCAGTCCGGCAAGATGTATACTCGACGGATTTCCCCAAGTTTTGCGACAGGCATCTTCCAATGTTCGCAGTACCATCGGGTCGACCGGTGTCGTAGCACAATTGTCCAGATAAACGAGTTTTGCGGGAGTCAGAGCGTTTTTCTTGTCATTAAGGCGTTTTAAATATTTGCAACGGCACAGCATTGTATTCTCCATTTTTAAAAGATATATTATAACAACTGTAGGGAATAACCCCGCAATCTATTTTGGAATAGTCAGAACTCTATAGACTTAGAGATAAAAATATTTATGAAAGAATGTCAATTTTTTGGGAGATAAAAATGAAGTATCGCAATATTATGGGAGTGATAATATCACGCAGATTGGGGCGGTCGCTGGGAGTAAACTTGATTCCGGGAAAAATCTGTTCCCTTGATTGTGTCTATTGTGAAGCCGGCAGAACTCAAACTCTTACGGCGGAACGACAAGCTTTTTTTGCCGTTGATGATATTATTTACCAGTTGCGTTGTTATCTGACGGAAAATCCTGATATTGACTTTATTACTTATTCCGGAGCCGGTGAGCCGACCTTGTATTCACTGCTGGGAGAAGTTTCCCGTCGTATCAAAGAAGAATTCAGTCGGTACAAATTGGCATTGATAACAAACGGAAGTTTGTTTTATCGTGAAGATGTACGTCGTGATGCAATGTATGCCGATGTGGTGATGCCCTCGTTGGATGCGGTATCAAAGGCGATTTTTGATAAAGTAAACAAGCCGGATTCTTCATTGGACAACGAAAAGATTATAGACGGGCTTTGTAAATTCAGAAGTGTATACACCGGACAGATATGGCTTGAATACTTTGTAGTGTCGGGAGTAAACGACGGCGACGAAGAACTGAAGTTGATGAGAGAGACTGTCGTAAAAATCAATCCCGATATATTGCAATTAAACTCATTGGACAGACCGTCGCCGGCGGGCGATGTGCCGATTGCTTCACGGGAGCATTTGGAAAGATTGAAAGAATATTTTTCCCATGCAGGAATATCTACACAAATAATCTCACGAGTTCCTGAAAATGATGAAAGTACACAGCAACAGATTCTTAAAATATTGCAAGAGTCACCTGTAGCTATCGAAGAAATCAGAAAGAGATTTGCGTTGTGTGATAATGCGATTTCAAACCTTACATTAAGCGGAAAGATTGAAATGACGGAAAACGGCGGAGTGAGTTTTTATCGGTTGAAAAAAGGGGCAGTCCTCGATTCCTAAACAGAATGCTTGTGAAAATAAAAAAACGCACATTCAAAAAGAAATTAAAGAACGTGCGTTTTTTACATAAATATTTTTTTTAATCTAGCTTGAACTTGTTTATTAAGCGGTCAAGTTGTTCTATTTTTTCTCGTGTCATTCCGGCCATATCCGATACATTTTGTGCTGCATTTGTAATGTCTATAATTCCGGCGGTCATTTCGTCCATGCTTCCGGCTACAGTGTGAGCAATTTGTTCCAAATTACTTGATTCTGTTTTTACGGACATAATGTTGGATGACATTTCTTTTGATGTTGATTGAACATGGCTTGTAGATTCGTTCATTTCATGTAATGCAATCAGTATTTGTTTAGAAGCTTCTTCCTGTTCATTCATTGCATTGTTGATTTCTTGTACAAGCGTATTTGTAGATGAAACCTTGTCGATGATGTCGTTGAATTCTTTTCGAGATGTTTCGGTCGCATTTACTACGGAATCGATTACGGCAGTGATTTCATCAAGTTCATTTTTAATAGATTTAGACTGGATTGCCGAACTTTCTGCCAATTTACGAATCTCATCTGCAACGACAGCAAAACCTTTTCCTGCTTCACCTGCGTGTGCCGCTTCAATTGCTGCATTCATTGCCAAAAGATTTGTCTGTGATGCAATCTGTGAAATCACATTGTTGGTATTAGTAAGATTTTCTGATTGCAAAGACATTCTGCTTGCCTGTTCAAAAACTTCTTCCTGACGAGCTTTTACGATATTTGTAATTTTGATAAGCTCTTCGTATTCATTTGTCATTTTTGAAATAGTCGCAGAAACAGAACTGATATTTCCTACCATTTCTTCGATAGAAGCCGAACTTTCTACGATTCCCGCAGATTGACTTTCTATCAATTGATCAAGACTTTGAATCTCTTCGATGCTGGCTCCGAATATTTCTTGAACGTTGTCTAATGTTTGGTTTTGCTTTGTAACGGCATTGCTTACACTTGTGATGTTTGCCGAAATCTCTGTAGAAGCTCCGGCAGACTCTTGAGCGTTTGAAGCAAGCATTCCGGCTGCATTATCAAGTTCTTTACTTGTAGCTTTTACGGTGCTTATAAATTCTTTTTGTTCTGTCAAGAAGTTGTTGATTGATGTTTCCATTTCTCCGATTTCGTCGGTAGATGTCACATCGATATTCAATGATAAATCAATAGTTCCGTCATCACGTAAAATAGAATTGAAAATATTCACTGTTTTCTTTACCGGTCTGATGACGATTACTCTTAAAAGCAAGATAACTAATACAACCAAAACAATAAACAAAATGAACAATGTAACTAATACATTCATTGAAATGCTGTGTGAGACATCGTTAATATGATGTACATCCAATCCTACAAAAAACATAATCTTTTCATGAGGATTATCAGTTTTGTACGGACGATAAATTGCAAGAAAATCTCTTTCTCTTACTTTTACTTCACCGAAATATTCTACACCTTGATTGTAAACTGCATTTAATACTTTCTGATTTTGAAATCTTGTTCCTGTCAGATAGTTGCCGGCGTTGTCTTTGTTAGATGTTCCGATTCGCAAGTCATCTTTGAATAAAGTGATTGTCGTGTCTGTTTCATTTGCCAGTTTCTCAAGGTATAAATTGTCGGAAATAAGCTTTTGAAGGATTATAATGTAATTTTTTTTAAGATATTCTATTTTGCCGGCTGCTGTAAATACAACATCTGAATCAGTTACAGTTTTTACGATTTTGATATTTCCGCTTTTAGCAGAGGTTATCGCTATTATTTCAGATTCATGATTTAATTGAGTATTCAGCAAGGAGAATTTGGTGTTCCCGGAAAAATCTACGACAGCTATGTTCATTAAATGAAAGTTATCAGCATAATCTTTTAAGTATTTACCAAAATTATCATCTTCGGAAAATAGCGGAGCTAAATCTTGCAAGTCTTCGATATAATCTGTCATTGCGTTTTCGTCATCGTTAATAATCTTTGTGATAAGTCGTTCTTTTTGATGCAGAGTATCATAGTTGGATTTTAAAACTGCATATCTTACGATTGGTCTGAATAGGAAATAACTGAGGACACATGCTATATTTAACAATATACACAGTGCAATGATAAATTTAATTGATAAAGTGAATCTTTTCTCCAATTTTGTCTCCATTTTTTTTGTAATCATATGGCAATATACATAATTATGTAATGAAAATAAATATCTTATTTAAATGCATTTTGTTTGTTTTTCAATATATTTACATTCATTATATGGAAATATCCCGTTTTGTATTTTTACACTGAAAATAAGGAAAAATAATTGAATAAGTATGTAAATAAAGTGTGGGGGGGGTAAATAAAGTTAATAAAAAACGTTGTTTGTTGAGAGCTGCAACGGTAACGGCTTAATATGAGGAAAAGAGAATTAATTCGTGCATTTGTGTTGTTGTTTTTGCCTTGAATGAAACGGTGGGATATTATATAGTAAAAGTTTAATAAATTTTCTTGTCGTTTTTTGGGAGGGAGGAGAAATGGGAAAAACTTTTATTCAAATTATAAGAAAAAATATTTTTGAGTATGTAAGTTTGTTTTTGATATTTATGGTTTTCGGCTGTTCACAGGAGTGTTTGAATGTCGACGGCGTTGATGATAAAACCGAAAAGAATAAGCAACTTACGACATTGCAACAAGTCGTGAACAATGTAAATGCCGGCGAAGAAATCGACTTGGCAGAATATGAAAACCTTACTGATTACAACGCAGTAATAAATAAGCAACTTACTATTAAAAACGGAAGTTTGAGCAATGCAAAGCTGCTTGTGGATTCCGAAAATGTCAAACTTAATAAAGTAAAAAAGGTTTCCGTGACAACATTGTCCGGGTCTTCTTTGACAATAATTGACAGTAAACTTGATGACTTGTTGCTTTTGGGAAGAAGCGATTCAAACGGTGATTCTTCAAGAAGTTCTAATCTGCATTTTTTAGTGAAAGAATCCAGTGTTACCATGAGCGGAACTTCTACCGTTGAGAATGTGACGATGAACTTCTGTAAGGCAAAATTAAAAATCTCAGATGAGTCTGTAGCCAAAACGGTAAATGTACTGGACGACGCGACTGTTTCCGGAAAGATTGAAAAATTGGTTGTTGATGAATTGAATACGGCTGTAACTTTAGAAAATGCAGACGTCGCGAATGTAATAATGAACGGATTTAATTCTCAACTTGCGGTATTGGACACAACGACAGTATTGAAAAATGTATCTATAAATACGGAATGTAAAATTTTATGTAATGTAGCTATAGAAGGTGAATCACAAATGGAGTTTACTTCTGACGGACAATTGACTGTTGTGGATATGACGGAAAAACCGCAATTGGAAAGTTTGTTAATATTAAGTATGCCTACAAATATTTTCAGCGACAACGGTGAAATAGATTTTACCGGATTGAAAGTCGGCGGTCTGTATGAAAATGTTACATCAGATGTTTATACAAGTACCGGCAAAGAAGAAAACAAAGAAGCTTTTATGAAATTGGAAATCGATTATGATGTAGAAGTAATTTCGGAAAAAGACGGCATTATAACGGTTCGTGTAAGTAAAGACGGAAAAGAGTGTACTTTTGAAATGCTTGATTCCGAGAAAATTGCAAAGTATATAGT
>JAXJQT010000392.1:0-7155 GCA_036311025.1 Spirochaetota bacterium | reverse complement strand
TATATGTCCGGTGATCATAACGAGGGTGTCCACCTGTTCCCATTTCGAACACAGAAGTTAAGCCCCTTAGTGCCGATGGTACTGTTTCTTTCGGGAGATGGGAGAGTAGGAAGTTGCCGGGCTTTTTTTATGCCCTCATACGATTCCCTTTATACTGATTTGGTATATGTACCGGCTTATGATTGTACTACTTGAACAGGTTCATTAACTATTTGTTTCTATCTTATTACCGTGAAATCTTTATATGGATATGTTCAACGCTAGATATATCGTTAGAATATATTTATGGAGACAATCAAAAATGAGGTATATCCTCATTCTTGATTGTTTTGACTATTAAACTTCGTGAGTAAGCGGAATATCGGATGCAATATAAATATTAGAATGAACATCATTGCAACCTGTAATTTCTTTTGCAATAGCGGAAACTTTTTCTATACATGAAGGGGCATTTGTAACTCCGTTGAGGGTAACACTATTGCCGTCGTATAATGCTTCCAGAAAGTAAATCGGTAACTTTTCTTCATATAGGACTTTAGTTAAAATTTTTTGACTGGTAATTAAATTACAAATGGCTTCTTTGCATTTAGCTTCTTGCTTTTGGTCGACAAGTTGAGGTAAAATATTTTTTATAATATTTGCCGTTTGTGTGGCATTTAATCGTTGTGTGTTGATAATAAAATCATAGTTCACAGGATCACGCCAGCCAATATCAAAGAAATAGCGATTAAAACCAATTCGATCGTTATCAGTATGTGTAATCATCATTTGAGCTCTACGCTCATCACAATTAAAACGTTTCATTATACGTTGAATTCGTATGTTTTCCGGGCAAATTAGACGGAATGTTACGACTCCGGGAACTTCTTTTAGCAATGTAGGAGCACCTTGACCGACTAAAATACAATTACCGGATTCTGTTTTTTCATATAATACGGTTTTTAGATGATGCAGAAACTGATTTTGAGCAGATGAAAAAACGTCGAAAAAGCCAGGTTTCTTTTCATCATAACGATTTATCATTTTTTCGGTAATTCCTCGTTCATGCAATGTTTGTTCAATTTCTTCTTTATTTATGTAATGATACCCTGGTAGTACTGAACAAAGTTCTTTGGCTGTTTCCTCTCCTAGTGCAGCTAACTCTCTGGCAAGTACAATAATCGCCATATTTACCTCCAAAAACTATTTATTTTAAATATTTTAACTTTTTTTGTGTAAATTATGCAGCATTTTGAAAAAAAAATACATTAAAGTAATTAGGAGCAAATAATGAAAAAAAATATTTTATTTATCGGACTAATTTCACTTTTATCATCATGTACATTTTTTTCACCATGTGTAGTAATTGTGAAGAATCAATCGGATTATTCAATCAGTGTATCGAACAATCAAAATTCAAAAGTATTATCAATCGACAAAGGGAAGAAAGATAATTTTGAAGTATTCCCCGGCGAAATAACAGTCTATATACAGACATCCGGCAGTACATCGTCACGCAAGATTATAGCTGATTATTTGGAAAATATTGAGATTATTTATGATACAGAAGAATAATGTCGGAGAAGAACATTCTCTGCTGAAATGTAGGGTATGATTCTAAAAAAAATAAACCTGCAAGAGCAAAATCTTGCAGGTTTGTCTTTTAAAAATGTTCTTAAGGGAAGAAAGTTATTTCTTAATTGATAGCTTCTTTAATTTATTAACAGTAACCTTTGTTGCATTTTTATCGTCAGATTTTCTGCATAACATACCTTTTTCAATTACTGCTTTTTTAAATTTTACGTTAGCAGGATCTATCATAATTTTTGCAATGCTGTTGTTTATTTCAAATACGATACCTTTTCCAACAAGAGTTTCCTCTTGACCTATAACTTGAAGAGTATAAGGATCGATAATTTCTTCTCCTAACTCAAAAATATCAATTACATTACCTTCTTCATAGTTTAGATTTGCTATCATCATAACACCATTTTTTGAAATACTTAAAATTGTTGATGGATAAAGTTTATCTATAATTTTAGCAATGAGTTCTTTTGAAAGTTTTTCTACAATAATGGCAGCTAAATCTTCTTTTTTACCTTCTCCACCACCAAAAGCAGTTACTGCAGATTTATTACCATCAATACTGTCACGTATTACTTCGGAAAGAACTATCTTACCGTTTGATACATCAATAAATTTAACTTCAAATCCTAATGTAACAGTTTCTTTAGAAGTCGCTACTCCCATTACGGCAACATCTTGTATTTTACTTTCATAATCTACAATCTTTGAAATTAAAAGAAAGTCTAAACCTTGCATAGATGCTAAGCCATTGCCTTGCATCATAGATTCTTCAGATAATTTATTAATTTCTTCTGAACTTCTTTCCATTACGTCAAAACGACCGGACTGAACTACTGCTTGTGATAAGTATGATTGTAGTTTTTTAGCAATTTCTCCATTTTTTCCAGTAACCTCTCCAAGTCCTATGACAGGTTTTCTTTCTTGTGCAAAAGCACAAAATGTAATAGTTAAAAAAAGTATAGTAGATATAAAACATTTATTTCTCATTTAATAATCTCCTTGTTTTTTAGTATCCAAATCTTCTACCTAAAGATTGACTTCTTTCTAATTTTTCTTTGTCTTTGTATTCTTTTTCTTCATCAGGGGTGATTTTTAGACAAGAACATCCTACTGTTACCAAATCTGTATCACCACTTATGATTTCTCCTACTGAAAAAGCAGGTGCAACTGTACGAATTTTTATTCGTGCAACTTCATCAAAGCCGACATCCCAGCTGTCTTCTGAATTTTGATTAGGGAAAATTTTGTAAATTTGGTCTGCTTCCATGAAACCATGTCCATAATTAATCTTGACTTTTTTTTCACTTACTGCAGATATTTGAACCGGAACAATGGCATTGGCAATAAGAAAAGATGATTGAAGACTTGCTTTTCGCATAACATTTGCAATGTAGTTTTCGCTTGTAGTTTCAGATTGGTAAGAGCTACCTTTTGTTGATGCTGCACTTACATCATTTACTTCTACAAAATCTGCCAATACAATCTTACCTGTATGTACATCTACTAGCTTAAAATCAACTGCAAATTCAACCGTTTTCACTGTTTGCTCAAAGTTTTTAATTTTAATCGGTTTTTCAGTAAAGCCACATTTTGTAACAGTTCCCATTAAAAGAAAATCTACTCCTGATATTTTTCCTGTAACAGCTGCTTGGTCTTTATCTATAATGCCATCTACTCCCAGACCTTGCTCTTCAAGAATAGCATCGAGTCTTGTTCTTTCAATCACATCAAAGCGTCGAGTTTTTACCAGTCCTGTTTGAATCATATCTAGAAATACATCTAGATTAAATTTTATTTCTGCATATCCATTTTGATAGTAATTTCGATTTTTTTGAACAGCTATAGCCTTATTTTCAAAGCTTGCAAAACCTATTTTTATTCTTTCTTCTTCTATTTCTTCTGCGAATGAAGAATAGAGTGATAAGATAAAAAATAAGGCAAAAATTATTCTTTTCACAATACACTCCTTATTTCTTAACAAATATAACCGCAAGGGCTTATGAAAATGTTTTGTAAAAAAAAAAAAAAAACTGTCAATATGTTAATTGCTTTTTTATGCACCTATATCAATGGCTCGTTTATAAAAAAATATGTTTCTTCAAGTGAAGCAGAAAGAGCAAACGGTATTACTCAATCAAAAGTAGGAGAATGTTGTAGAGGAAAACGGAAAACTGCAGGCGGGTTTATTTGGAAATACGACATTAAAGATTAGTCTTTTTGACATTCTCCGGAAGCTTTTTTTTCACATTTTCCGGCATATGGGCAACCGATACAGTGGTTGCCTTTTTTTTTCTCTTTGTAAAGGTAAAAGGAAATGCTTCCTACGATTAAAAGTAAAATTATAATTAAAAGAACATTTATCATAAAAAGCACTCCTTTTAGTTTTATTCAGTTTGGTAAAAGAACTACTGAGATTATTTTTTCAAAGCATATTCTTCTTTTAACTTCTTGTTTGTATTTATTATCAAAGTTACTACAATTGCCGCCATCACGATAACCGCAATTCCGCCGGCAATTGCCGGTACTACAGCTAAACTTGCAGGGGTTGCAATCAATGTTCCGATTGTATAAACAAGATACGCTACCGTATAACCTACAGCCAATTGTAAGCCGATTCCGCCCCAAAGCCATTTTTTACTTTTCATTTCAGAATTCATTGCACCTATCGCAGCAAAACAAGGCGGTGAGTACAAATTAAATATTAAATAAGCTAAAGCCGCTATTTTTGTAATGGCAAAAACTGCCGCAACTTCAGTACCGGCACCTTCCATAAGTGCAAGCTCTTCTGTATCAATAAGATTTTCAAGTCCTACAAAACAAACAGCCAATGTTCCGACAACGTTTTCTTTTGCAATAAATCCCGTAACTGCCGCCGCTGCCAATTGCCAGCTGAGAACTCCTACTATAGGAACAAGTAAATAAGCAAACGGACTTGCTATAGACGCTAAAATTGAATCACTTGCAACTTCGGCAACAGCAAAATTCCATGTGAAACTTTGCATAATTTGAACTACTGTAGTACACAATAGAATAATAGTAGCTCCATTTACAATATAAGACCATCCACGGCTGCACATTGAATTGAACGCACCAGCAAGTGACGGAGCTTTATATTCCGGTAATTCGATAATAAAAAATGATTTACGAGCTTTGTATCCGGCAACTTTATTTACAAGTAAAGCACCTAAGAAAATCAAAACAATACCGGAAAGATACATTACCGTACTGACCCAACCGGCTCCGTCAAAAAACGCACCGGCAAAAAGAGCAATTACAGGAATTTTTGCACCACACGGCATAAACGGTGAAAGCATTGCTGTTGCTCTGCGTTCTCGTTCATTTTTTATAGTACGGCTCGCCATTATTCCCGGAACTGCACACCCGATAGTGATTACAAACGGAATTACAGATTTTCCGGAGAGACCGACTTTTTTGAAAATAGGATCCAAAACTACAGCTACACGGCTCATATAACCGCAATCTTCAAGCAACGCTATCAAGAAATACATTACCATTACAAGCGGTAAAAAACCGATAACCGCAATCACACCGCCGATTACACCGTCGACCAGCAAAGCGGACAACAACGGATTGGCATTTTCAAAAAATCCGCCTACCCAACCTTGGAAAGTTTCTAACCAACCCACTAATAAATCTGCAATCGGAGTTCCTACCCAAACTTGAGAAATCTGGAAAACAAGGAACATTGCAACTGCAAAAATCGGAATTCCCAACCATTTATTGGTAAGAACATTATCGATTTTATCACTGATATTTTTGTCTTTTGTCAAAACTTTTCGAGTCTCAACGTCTTTAACAATTTTATTCACAAACTCAAATCGTTTTCGGTCGGCAGCTTCTACTACCGATTTATCTGTCAAATCAATTTCACCCTGAGAATACGGAGCTGTTTGTTTTTTACCGGCTTGTGAAATTGCAGCTTGTACGACTTCTTTCAAGCCTTCTCCGGAATTAGAAGCTGTTTTAACAACAGGACACCCTAATTTTGCAGAAAGATTTTCAATATCAATTTTTGTTTCTTTCTTTTCGTTAATATCACTTTTGTTTAAAGCAACTACAACCGGAATTCCAAGTTCTAAAAGTTGTGTTGTAAAAAAAAGACTTCGGCTTAAATTTGTTCCGTCTACAATATTGATTATTACATCCGGATTTTCTTGTTTTACATAAGAACTTGTAATCGATTCTTCATTTGTAAACGGTGACATCGAATAAGCTCCCGGCAAATCTACGGCTATCAACTGCTCGTTTCCGGCAAAATTCTTTTTGATTTGAAATTCTTTTTTATCTACGGTTACACCAGCCCAGTTACCGACTCTTTCATTACGACCGGTCAGAGCATTGAATGTTGTAGTTTTTCCGGAGTTGGGATTTCCTGTTAAAGCAATTCTCATTTTATCCTCTCTTTTTTTCTTTATTAAATATTAGTGTTAGTCTTACCTAACTTTATGAATTGAAAAAAACTGAATCAAAGTTTTAAACTCTGACTCAGCTTTTATTTTATAGGCATGTGAATATTAAACAACAATAGCAGATGCGAGTTGATTATCAATACTGTAGCGACCGTCTTTGATAGAAACAACACAACCGGCTTTTTTTCGTGAAACAAGAGTTATAGGTTCACCTGAATAGCAACCAAGTGAAAATAAAAATGAATTTAATTCTTCATCGTTAGTATTTATTTGACGGATAATGTATTCTTTACCTTCTTGTACTTCTTTTAAACTCATATTTTGCCTCCTGTTAAAAAATTAGTTTCAGCTAACTTAAATATGTAAAAAATAAGTTAGCTATCACTAACCTTTTGCATTATACATATTTCAATCGGATTTGCCAACTATTTTTTTATGATTTATTAGTTGAACCTAACTTTATTAAATAGAAAAAAGTTTTTTTAATGTTTTTAGCATATTGACAGTGTATTAAATAAAATTTTAAATAATACTATTATATTTTTTAAGTAGGAGTTTGATATGACAAATTTTATCAGAAAACATTCTTTACTGGCAATGTTGTTTGTATTAGCGATGATGCTCAACCTTACAAGTTGTTTGTCTACTGCTGATTTGACTAAAAGCCAAAGAGTCGGAGCGAAACATTCACCTGCAGCTATTTATGCGGTGTCTGTTCATGGAAATGCAGGAGTGTATGCTGTTGATGCCGTGAAAAAGTACATGAATGAAGCTTTGACAAATGATGCAGGTTTTACTCTTTTAGATCAAGAAACTATAGATGTAGTTTGTGATGAAGCAAAAAAGAAATCTATTGAAAAGGCAAAAAAAAGAGCTGGATTTAAAAATGTAATGGGAGTTTTGTCTGGAAGAAAAAGTATCGCAGGGGCGATTCATGACGGAATGTCATTGGATGACGTAGGATATAAAAGAAAAGATGTATTTAAAGCTGTATCAAAAATTAAAGGCGTAAAATGTAAATCTTTCATTTTTATAAAAGTTAATGCTGGTGTAAGAGAAAAAGATAATCGTGTAAAACCGGTAGCAACAACACTTGTTTGTATATACAACAAAGGTGATAAACTTTTAAAACAGATTACCGCTGTATCCAGTATTGACC
>JAXJQT010000391.1:0-6583 GCA_036311025.1 Spirochaetota bacterium | reverse complement strand
TATATGTCCGGTGATCATAACGAGGGTGTCCACCTGTTCCCATTTCGAACACAGAAGTTAAGCCCCTTAGTGCCGATGGTACTGTTTCTTTCGGGAGATGGGAGAGTAGGAAGTTGCCGGGCTTTTTTTATGCCCTCATACTATTTCCTTTATCCTGATTTGGTATATATGCCAAATCAAGCCTTGAATTCACAACTCTGACCAGTTCGGCTGTTTGTTATTACTGAGAAAAGCAAAATTAATTAATTTTATTCTATCTTTTTACTTCGAAATAGATATAATGCAGTCCAATTTATTTAGGTGCTTTAGGAGTAAATAATGAAACCTTTGGAACAAAAGCTTTTAGATTTATTGTCAAATAATGATGTGACTTTTTATATACCTCCCTATCAACGTAATTATGAATGGGAAAATGAACAATGCAAAGTTTTTCTTGAAGATATAAAAAAAACAACGATTGAAAACAAAGAAAATCATCGTGCTGAACATTTTTTTGGAACTGTAACCTTTTATAAATCTAAAACTTTTTTTGGCGAACCGGATAAATTAATTCTTATAGATGGACAGCAGCGAATAACTACTACGATGCTTTTTTTAGTAGCTTTGCGAGATATTATCGAAGATGCAGGTATTAAAGAAAAAATAACACAAAGATTTTTGAAAAATGAAAGAGTTTCAGATGACAGTGAATTTAAAATTAAATTGAAGCAGGTAGAATCAGATTGGGAAACTTATAGAAAAATTATACTTTCTTCCAAAGAACTTTCAAATAAGGATAAAGCTACAGCTGTATATAGAAATTATAAATTTTTTTATGATGAATTGAATAAACGAAGTGATTTAAAACCGTTTGAATTTATAGAACTGGGACTTTCAAAATTTAGTATAATAACAATTGAATTAGAACCTGAAAGAAATTATTGGGAGAGTCCGCAAGAAATATTTGAATCAATGAATTCTTTAGGAAAACCTTTATCTTTGGCAGACTTAATCAGGAATTACTTGTTACTAGGATTAAGTGTAGAAGAACAAGAAAAATTGTATCATAATTGTTGGTTAAAGATTGAAGATTTACTGTCTGAAAATATTTCTAATTTCATTCGCGATTATATGCAGTGTAAAGTTGCTAAATCTTTTCCATATGCAAAAGAAGCACATTATAAAGAATTATATGCAAGTTTTAAAAGATATATTAATGGTAAAAAAGAAGATATTTTAAATGAATTAGTTGAATATGCTTCAATTTATAAAAATATTATAAAACCAGAAGAATCGTCTTTTAAAAGTGAAATTGGTATGCTCTTGAAAGATATAAATAAATTTGGAGCAAAAGTAACTTATTCTTTTATAATGGGACTTCTCAAAAAATGGCAAGATAATATTTTTTCTGATGTAGAAATAATTGAACTTTTAAACGTGTTGTATGTATATATATGGCGTAGACGATTGCTTGATTTGCATAGTGGTGAGAATAAGAAAATTCCTTTGTGGAATAGAGAGATTTCACGAATAATCAATAGTATAGATAGACAATGTGAATTTTATGAAATTCTTTCAAAGCAAGAGGCTAGTATGAGAATGCCTAATGATATTGAATTACGTAAACATTTGGAAGTTTCTAATTTTCATGATGACGGTGAAAGGCTTAAATTTTTGTTTGCCTTGATTGAAGAAAAATTATCGAAATTACGTCCTGATTTATCAGATAGAAATATTAGAATTGAATGTATAATGCCGGAGAAATTGACAGAAAAATGGGAACGAGATTTAGGTGAAAATTATAAAGAAATTCAAGAAGACAAATTATATTCAATAGGAAATCTAACATTAATTGATTGTAGTCAGGATTTGGGAGATGTTGATTTTTCAAATAAAAAAGAAATTCTTAAGACTTGTTCTATGAAAATTTCACAGGAACAAATCATAAATAATGAGCAATGGAATAAGGATTGTATTGAAAAACGAGCAAATTGGATTATAAATTTTATATTGAATGAAATATTGCCTATTCCCAAAGAAATATTTGATTCTAATTTTGCATTTGCAAGATCTGGCTGGCAAAATAAAACATCTTTTGCAAAAGCGAGACTTATTGGTAAACAGATTAATTATATAGATGATAAAAATATTATTGTTACGGTTGTTAGTGATAAGGAAGTTGAATTTGAAGGAAAAATATGGAAATTATCTCCTTTGACAAGAGAAATAAAAAAACGAAGAGGAGAGTGTAATGATTCAGGAACATATCAAGGATCAAAATTTTGGGAATATAACGGAATCAGCGTTTGGGATTTGTGTTTAAAATAAAGAAATTAATCTTTAATTTTATTAATTATCTCATTACCGTGAAATCTTTATATGGATATGTTCAATGCTAGATAACCGTTATAGACCGGATATGATTTACCGATTTTGTATCCGATAGCGTTTCCTTGAACTATTGAAAATGGAATATTTGCATATGCTACGAAAAAATCGGCAATGAATTCAATACCGGTTCCGATAAGATTGTCTATTTTATCAAGATTTCTAATTAAACAATATTCTGCAAACGGTCGCAAATGTATGGCGTGAAACCCAAAAGTAAGAAAATTCCAATAGTGTGAACGTCTATACAAAGTGGCAACAGCTCCGATTTCACTTTTGAGAAAGACATTTGCTTTGTGTCCGGAATACATGGAAAAAGATTTCATTTCTATATTCTTCGAAAAATTACCGCCTTTATAGCTTAAAGGAGTTGAATTATTTATTGAAATAATTTGGTTACCTATATTGAAAATATTTTCTTTTGAAAGAAGATTGTATCCTATTGTGTTAGTAAGATAAAAATAATGTTTTTCCAGTGGAATGCGAGTTTCAATATTAAAAAGTACAGACGCAAATTTTAAATCTTTTTCAATAAATCCCATATTTCCTGAAAGTGTAGCAACCATTCCGGAATTCCATGTAGCAGCTGCCGGATGCTTACGTAAATAACTGTATTGAAATAATCCACTGTGCAGATGAGTAAATAAAACCGCATTATAAACAGGTGAAAAATATGTAGACATAACAGAGTCTAATTTGAACGAAAAAGTATTTTCATTATTAAAGGTAAATGTCGGAGAAATAAAAAATTGATTATCAAATTGGAAAATATCTTTATCTCGCAATGTTGCAAATCCCAGTCCCAGAGAGGTACATGGAATCTTCCAAACAAGTGACAGATTACTTTGAGGATACCAGTTAATATAATCAAGAACTACAGATAAGGAATAATTGAAACGTCCGAGCGGTAATGTTTTATAAAGGTTTATTCCGCCGGTAATATAAGGAATATTAATATCTGCTAAAGAAAATGAATAATTTAATGTATACGGAAGAATCATCCAGTTTGGATTAAAATAACGCCCCGGATTATAAAAACCGGAAATAGAGGTAAGATTATTTGTTTCGGCTTCTTTCTGAGCTTGCGGTTTATCCGGCTCGATTCGCCATTGAATGTTTGTTACAACTTTATTATCGTCAATCTTTGCCTGTCTGATTTCCATTCCTTCCGGAGTATAAACACTTGTGTAAAATGTATTTTCGCCGGTATATTTGGCCTGATTTACAAAATTATTTCCGGTAAATAATAATTTTACGCTGGTATTTTCTATGTCGCATGAAAAAAGGTTTGTAAAACCGTCAGTCGTGATTCCGACAAAGTAGATGTTGTTACTGTCAAGCCAACCGCCGGCAGTTCCGCGAATTTTCGGTAAGATTTTTGTTGTTCTATTATTCAAATCATACAGACAAATAAGAAAATTCCCGTCGGTACTGTTTTGTGCAGAAAAGAGTAATTTATTTGCATCGGGAGAAATATGGAAATCACAGACAAATTCAAAGTTATCCAACGCATCGATTTTGTAGTGTTCACGAATCTTTTCATTTTCTAAAGAAAACACAAATGCGTTCTTGTCACGAAAATAAACTCCGATATTTGCTGTTTCATTGTAGGTCATTCTTGTAATTCGTTTGTTGTATGTAAGGCGTTTCCAGCGTTTTTTATTTATGGAAAACAGATAAATATCGTTGCTGTCAAAACCACCGAGCGTAAGCGTGTTTCTGATACATAAAATATTGTCTTTATATAAACACATATTTGTGGCAGTGTCGCCTGTCAGTTTTTCTTTTTTTTGACTGTCGGCGTTCCATCGAAATATTCCTTTACCATTTTTTAAGCTATTTGTACTGAATATTAAACCATTATCAAAGCTTAACATTGAGTTTAGATTACCGTTTGTAGGTAACGCTGCTATCCCTTTTTCATCATGGTTCGCTGTTTTTTCAACGAGTGAATAATGCCAATTTCGCCAATCATTCCAAAGTTCTTTTAATGATTTGCCGTAATGTTTTTTGAATTTCAAAACAAACTCATAAATAAAAGGCCAGAAATCATTAGACAAATCTTTTTGAAATTCCGTTAATTTCTCTTGAGTATACACATCTGCTAAATAATCTAAAAAACTGGCCCCCAGATGATACGCCAAACAGTTGTAAGGATAATCGACAATAGGGTAAACAATTTTTTCATAATCCGGTAAACAGCGATTACGGGCAAAACTATCGATAATTGCCTTATGTTTTACACTGTCGAGTCGTCCGCCGGCACCGTAATGACTTTCGGAATAAACAGCCGTTCCTTCGTGAAACCACGTAAATGCTCCGGTTAACGGGAAATATGCCCGACTGAAAAATATTCGCCAAAACCAGGCACCTTGTCGGATTTGGTCAAGTTGCAAAATGTGTGTAAGCTCATGAAGAATAAGTGAATACAGTGGATTGGCAAAATCCCGCAATTCATCGGAAAGTCCGGATTGTGCCATATAAAGGTAAATTGTATTTTCCGGAAACGTTGTTGCCAATCCATTGGGAACGTCTGTATGGTCTGTCAATATTACCGTGATTCTGCGACGAGGTTTCCATTGCATAAATGATTGTAAGTTTTCAAAAATTGACTCGGCATAGTTGCAGACTGTTTTTGCTTTATCTTGAAATTGTTTCGGGTAAACAACATAGAAATGTTCAGTCTTGAGTGAATACATTTGTCCTTGATACGGAACAAATTTGCTCCATATAAAAAATGGGCAAATAAAAATTATTAATATTAACAATGTTTTTCTCATCAACGCCTCGCAATGAAAATATAGCAATTATTAAAAAAAATACTAATTAATAATTTTAAGTTACAGCGTAATGAGAAAAAATGATGAAAATATCTTAGATTTTATGACAAGCGACTCTATGACCTGCAGAAATCTCTTTCATTTGAGGAATTGCCTCTTTACAAAAATTGTCAGCCATAGGACAACGATTGGCAAACGGACAGCCGGACATTGGAACTACAAGATTTGCGACTTCACTGTCGTTTTTCTCAAACGAAACATTTTCATTGTTTCCGATGACAGATGAATAAAGCAGTTTTGTATATGGATGATAATGTTTTGTCATAATTGCGGAAGCGTTCGTCTCTTCCATCAACATTCCGCCGTACATTACACCGACTCGGTCTGAAATATACGAAACAACCGAAAGGTCGTGAGAAATAAATAAAATAGTAATTCCGTATTTTTCTTTTAATTCCAGAAGCAAATTTATAATTTGACTTTGCACCGAAACATCCAACGCAGAAACGACCTCGTCACACAGCAAGATTTCTGGTTGGGTAATCAACGCACGTGCAATAGAAATTCGCTGTCGCTGTCCGCCGGAAAAATCCCCGGGACGACGTGATAAGTCTTCTTCTTTCAGACCGACGGCTTTAAGCATGATTTTAGCTTGTTCCAATGCCTGTTTTCTGTCAAATTGTTTTGACCATCTGACACCTTCTGTCAGGATTTCGGAAATCGGCAAACGTGGGTCAAGGGATTTTGCCGGGTCTTGAAAAATGTAACGAACAGATTTGCGTAGACTTTTAATACGTTCAGATTTTTTTTCATGACCGGGAAAAAATACTTCACCGGATTTAGACGTAAATTTTATTTCTCCGGCGTCATAAGGATAAATCCCGGCTACTATTCGTGATAATGTAGACTTCCCACAGCCGGACTCACCGACAAGCCCGTAAGTTTCACCGTCATTAATTTTTAAAGTAACACCGTTTACTGCATAAACAAATCGTCCGTAACGAGCAAAAAGTCCGTCTTCAAGGTTGAATTTTTTATATAAAGAATTAATTTCCAACATTTTCATTCTCCTCTTTGATGCAACGATATTGGCGATTATTTGCTAATGTTGTAAGCGACACTTCTTTATTACAAGCATCCTTTGCATATTTACAACGCGGAGCAAACGGACAACCTGACGGCGGATTTGTCGGATCTGGAATGCTTCCCGGTATAGTGACAAGCTTTTCATTGCGATAGTTTGCTCCCGGACGCGGGATTGAAGATAACAGTCCTTGAGTATAAGGATGAAGCGGATTTGACAAAATATCAGCTGCATTTCCGTATTCCAACACAAGTCCGGAATACATGACAAGAATTTTGTCGGCGATAGATTGAAGTAACGACAAATCATGCGTGATAAAAATTACGGCAAGGTTGTACTTTTCTTTCATTTC
>JAXJQT010000390.1:0-11147 GCA_036311025.1 Spirochaetota bacterium | reverse complement strand
TGATTTTTTAGCTTGTCATTGTCGCCGAGTTGCATGAATGCGTCGGACAGTTTCATAATGCTTTCAGTCGGGTAATCGTCTTTTCCGTTATAAAAAACATAGAATTCAGGAATCGGCAACTTCACCAACTTTCGCCCGAACTTTTCATCTTTTGTTGTTATCTTCTCGTAAATTCTTGCGATATATTCCAGAAAACGAAACGGCATATTCTTATTGATAGTCGATTGATGTTCAATCAAAATGACGATTTTTCCGTCAATGAGCATTGCAATATCATTGTAATATTTCATGTAGAGTACACGTTCCAACATAACCGGCTGTACATCTGTAGTTTCCACATCGAGGTTTGTCCCATGCAAAGCGTTGTACAATGATATGAAATTTTCTTTCGCAGTGATGTCGTGTGCGAATAAATCGACAAAGACCGAATCTTTGTAGTTACGATTTGTTTTTTCTTGTGTCATAATTTTTCCTGTAGATATAGATTAGGAAACTTTTGTTATTCCGTGACAGCTTTGCTGTCTGCAAAAAAACAAAATCTCCATTATATATAAACAAGTTTTTTTCTTTTTTATTGCACGTTTGGTGAAAAAAGTTGCAATTTATTTCTGAAACGCCATTTAAACGACGTTTGAGACCGTGCAGTTCGATGTTGTTTTACCGGTAAAAATGGGGGAAATGGAGATAAAATAAAGAAAAGATTGCAAACGGATTTGCTCAAAACTAACGTTTCTCGCATGTGAATCTAAAAAACAGTCCTGGCAATTTTCTCACTTTTCTAAATCTTCTAAATCTTTTTCTATTCGTAAAAGTGCATTAATGAATTTTTGACGCATTGGTTTTGCGTATGGATTTTCATTTTCTAAAGTAACAAATAAATCTTGCGAATCATGAATAAACATTTGATACATTTCAAGCATTTTATTGTAACCTTTAGTTGCAACAGGTGAAACTTGCGGCGACAAATCAGCAAGTCCGTGAGCAATAAAGTGGCTTACACCTTGCACCAATGCCATTTGCCTGTCATGTTCATCCGCCGTCATTTTTACAACATTTAGGCAAAGCTCTTCTTTTAGAAAATGTATTACTTTGTCGTCAAAGGCTCGTTCTTTTTCCGGTGGGCAAACTACAATATTTTGTCCTTTAGCTCCGTTTTCTCGTGTGCTCATAGGTCCGAACATCGGATGAATCCCAAGATAGTAAATGTTAGGATTTAAATATTTTTTTGCAAGTTCCAGTGGCTTTATTTTTACGGAGCAAACATCAAATATTTTTCCTGTCAGATTTTTATTTAACAGCAAAGCATTGTCTTTCCAAAATTTTTCAAGATACTGAACGGGAATCGACAATATTACAATATCTTTTGATACCGCCTCGTCCAAAGATACACGTTGTACATACTCCGGAACTTCGTAAACTGTCCTAATATCATAACAATACAAAGGAAAAAAATCTCGTAAGATTTCTGACATTACGCGTGAAAAATTTCCGAATCCTATTATTGCACAATCCAAATTCTACCGCCTATATTATTGTAAATTTTAAGGAATCACAGCCTTTTTTAAGGTATAAAACTCTTTCATTTTTTATAATAATGTGGTAGTTTTCGCAACATGAAAGAAATACAAGATAAATTTAAATTACGTTATATTTTTTATACGGTTTATGGTTGGGGCTTATTTGCTGCGGTATTTGCCGTTTTATTTTTAGTTTTTGCCCCGGTGTGTTTGTTGCTTTGTCTTTTTGGGCTCGATAAGAAAAAAAAGACAATCATCTGGTCTATCAAGTTGGCATGTAAAACATTTTTCTTCCTGTTTATAGGACACAAAATTACATTGAAAAATGACAGTGTCGGAAAAATGCAAAAAGGTGAGAAACGTATGTATTTGATAAACCATTCATCTATTTACGATGTAATTCTTGCCTATATTTTACCGGGAGCGTCTCGTTTCGTAATCAAAGACAAATGGATGAAAAAACCTTTTGTCGGCTGGATTCAACAACTTGCCGGTAATGTTGTCGTAGGAGAAGACAAACCGGAAAATCATCAGATTGCAGACGGTGAGCCGGATTCTATTACACAGACAATAAAAGCGTTTGAGCAAGAAATGCCGATTATCGTTTTCCCTGAAGGAACCAGAAGTAAAAACGGACAGATTCAACGTTTTAAACGCGGGGCATTTAAGATTGCATTGACCGGTTCGGTCGATATTGTACCGGTAGTAATGGACGATTGGAATTGTGTTCGTCCGGGCGGTGCCGGAATATGGATTCGTGATATTCGTCCGCATATTACAATCTTGCCGGCAATCAAATATGAAAACTACAAACATTTGACTCATGCCGAGTTTGCTAAACTTATGCGTTATATCATGACAAAGAAGCTCTATGAAATGAGAGAAGAACGTAAAGCTGCAAACAAAAAAGATTACCGTCATGCTGCAAAATTTGTAGAAGAAGATAAGAAAGTAAAAGAAAGTCTTGAAGTACTGAAAAAAGAACTTGAAGAGAAAAATATAAAGTTAAATAACTATCAATATGAATAAAAATAATGCCTGTATATCTGTATTATGTCATAGTTTGACAAATATTATAAAAAAAGATATAAGGCAAAACTTATAAACTATTAGAAAAAAGGTGACTTTTATGCTGATTAATGTACAGGATATAAGAAAAGGAAATGTATTTAAAGAAAACGGAGACCTCTGGACTGTAATGTTTTTCCAGCATGTTACTCCGGGTAAAGGTGGTGCTTTTGTAAAAGTAAAAGCAAGAAACATGAAAACAGGAAACCAAAAAGAAAACAACTATCGTTCAGGTGAAAAAATAGAATTGGTTGACGTTTTTGAAAAAGACGGAACTTATTCATACAAAGACGGAGATAACTTTGTATTTATGGATTCTGAAACATTTGAACAATATGAAGTTCCGGCTGAAATGTGTGAAGATGTTGAAAAATTCGTTTTGGAAAACGGAAATGTAAAACTTTCTATTTATGACGGAAATGTTCTTTCTGTTTCTCCTGAAAACTTTGTTCAACTTCGTGTTAAACACTCTGATCCGGGTGTAAAAGGTGATACTGTTACTAAAACAACAAAATCTGTTGAAATTGAAACCGGAGCAACAATTCAAGTTCCTTTATTTATCCAAGAAGGTGATTTATTAAAAATCGACACAAGAACCGGTGAATATTTGGAAAGAATTAACGAAAAGAAATAATTCTTTTGTGTTTTTATGGCGGCTTTTCATTTCTTCATAAGGAAATGTTAAGCCGTTATTTTTTTATAACTGACAAAAATTTATAATCCGTTTTTTATCTGGGAGGGGAAAAATGGGACCGTTTTCAAAACTAAAAATATTCTTTTGGTTACATTCTCACGAATACGAAAAGATTTTAGGCATTACAGTGTGCGATCTTTTCGATGCAAAAGAATCTACCGAGAAAATTAGAGCTCATGCAGTTGCAGCTTTTTATTTAGAAAGTTATTTCGATGCACGTAAACATTATGAAATCTTAGTTAAACGACACAAAGCCACGGCGATGGATTATGTGCGACTTGCTTATATTTATGCACGACACAATCAAAAAGAAAATGCTATCATTTCATGGTGTAAAGCTTTAGAAATTAACAAACGGCAAAAAATTGCAAAAAACATTCTTGCTCATATCAAAGAAAAAGGGCGTGAAATCGGAATGTTTGAAGATGATTACATTCGAAAAGTCAGTACAAAGCGACCTATTTTTATTCCTTTTAAAAGTATATTTCAAGGAACTGTTGCCGGCAGCATGCTTGCAGTATTTTTATTTTTTGCTTTTACTCAAGGACCTAAGTTGTATCGTGAGCTTCGTTTGCGACATTATCGCAGTGATATAAACAAAGTCATGATTGACGAGTTTAATCCGACTGTTTTGAGCGACTACCATGATGAAGATAAGCAATATTCATACAAAGAGCCTGAAGTCCGCAAAATGTTTGATACGGCAAAAGAAAAAATCATGACAAACGATGACAATCAAGCTATTGTTTTGATGAATAAATTAAAATTTTCTAACGCCTCTGAAAATGTAAAAAGCAAAGTCGAATATCTCAAAGGATTTTTGCAAGTTCCAGATTATTCAAATTTCAAAAGTAATTTTGATTACCAAACAATAAAAAATGAGCCTGCAGTTTATGACGGAGTGTATATTCTGTGGCACGGAAAAATTGCCAACAGTGCTACCGCCGAAGGAAAGACAGTTTTTAACCTTGTCTTAGGCGATGAAGAAGCCGGATACATCGACGCTATCATCCCGGTAACATTTACAAAGCCGGTAATTGCAGAAAATAAAACTTTTGCTCGCGTCTTTGGACAGATAAAAGTTCTTGAAAATCAAAAGATAAAAATCGACGGGCGTATTTTGATTCGTGACTAAAAACATTCGGAGGTAAACGCAGATGCGTGCTGTAGTACAAAGAGTCTCACATTGCAGTGTAACGGTTGACGGGCAAATTACCGGCAAGATTAACACCGGACTGCTGGTATTATTGGGTGTATCGCCGAATGATTCCCAAAAAGATTTGGATTATATTGTTGATAAAGTGCTAAATATGCGGATTTTCAGCGATGAGAATGACAAGATGAATCTGAGCGTACAAGATATAAAAGGCGATATAATGGCGGTTTCACAATTTACATTATATGGTGATGTTCGCAAGGGCAGACGGCCGTCTTTTTCGACATCTGCACCGGCGGAGATTGCAAAAGATTGGTATGACAAGTTTGTTTGTACTTTGCGTGAAGTCTACACAGACGCAAACATTGCAACCGGAATCTTTCAGGCAGACATGAAAGTTGAACTGTTGAATGACGGTCCTGTGACAATTCTTCTTGATTCTGAAAAATTATTCTAATTTACGGAGAAAAAACATGAATATAAAAACGATTTGCGGCGGAAGCATCGGTACGAACAGCTACATTGCAGACGGATTGATTTTTGATTATATTCCGGAAACTCTTTCTTATATCAAGCAAAACAACATTCAACCGAAAGCTTTATTTATTACGCATATACATTTTGACCATATTGAAGGGTTGCAAGATTTTATCAATGCATTTCCTGAAGTGCCGGTTTATGCAAGTGCGGAAGCCAAAAAAAATATAAACAATCCGGAATATACATTGATGTACGGCGACAATATCGACGAGCAACGCATTACTGCGGTAAGTGACAGAACACAGCTGGACATCGATAATCACAAAATCATTGCAGTAAAAACGCCGGGGCATTCCGTAGACAGTGTCAGCTGGTTTGCAGAAGATTTGCAATGTGTATTTTGCGGAGACTTAGTTTTTTATCGCAGCATAGGACGTACTGATTTTATCGGCGGAGACTTAGCACGCTTAAGCCAATCCGTAGAAACGCTTTTTTCTCTGGTCGCAGATGACAAAACTGTTCTTTATCCGGGGCACGGTCCGTCCACAACAATCGGTGAAGAAAAACGTTTTAATCCATATTTATAAGAAAAAAACACTTCAGCCCGGTAATAATAGTGTTACCGGGTAAGTTTAATCAATTCGATTTCTCTATTTTCAAATTTTATTCTATTCGCTTCTTTAAATTCTGCAAGCTTTGTCATTCCCTCTATAATCAACTCTGTAAGTCGCTTTTTTACAGAAAAAATCCTTTGCATATTTGTAGACTGCCCCCAATCTCCGGATAATATCTCGTCGATTTCGTCAATAGTAAATCTGATACGTACACTTGAATCAAGCAAAATGCCTCTGGACTGAAAAGACAACTCCATTCTGTTCCAATAAAAGATAAATGATACAAACAATCTTTTTAAATCATTTAAAAAATCCGCACCGAATAAACCAAGTATGGTTGAATCACTCCACAACATCTCAACATTTATCGAATACGACTTTTTTACAGACAAAAGCTCATTTACGCTTGCCGCAAACCGGCAAAGCCCGTCTATGCAATCATTTTCGAAAACTCGCCTCAATTCTGATATAGAAAAATTATCGCTGAGTGGTAATTTCTCAAAATTAAACCTTGCTCTGTCGCAATTTCTCGTTTCAATCCTCGCTATATCTGCAAAAAAATCATGCTCTGCGGTATTTTCTAAAATATTAAAAGAAGACAATTTGTTTGTAGTGTTTTTATATCTCGACTCAAGAATATTCAGCATAGCTTCATAATCACAAACATTTTTTTTATTTTCTTTTTGATAATCGATTTTAAAGCCATCAAAGAGCAAGCGACATTGCCGAGAAAAGCAATCAACATTCAAATTTCCTTTATGCATATTTGTACTTCTCAGAATATTCGTAACAGAATAACAAATCAATTCCTGTATGCATTCGTATTCAACCGCTTGCGGTTCGTCATAACAAATTTTAAACTCGACATCACTCAGTATTCTTTCCGTATGCGTTACAAAACATCCATATTCCGCAATAAAACATTTTTCCGGAAGAAAAGACCTGTAATGCTTGATTGTCCTTTGCACAACACTACTAACCAAAGCTCTGTATTCAAAACGGAATTCTTGATATTTTTCAATATCTTCATCCCAAGCCTCCGGTTTTAAAACATCATATTTTCTAAACAAACCATGTTTATGTGTATTAAAACGAATCGATTCATTCAAAATAAATGAATAAAAAAAATCAAAGGAGATTATTTCTCGTACATCAAAGACAGTCATTATTTTTCTTTCTCCGATTTTGCCCCGGCAGCAATGTTTCATTGGCACATTTTCCGACAATTCTTTGTTAAAAAAAATAATGACTGTCATGCTTTTTGTAAAAGGAAAAAATATTTTATTTCACTTTGTTGTAGTTGCCTTTACACAAAAAAAGAGGCTGCTTATTTAAAAACAGCCTCTTTGAAAAATCATTTAATTAAAAGTTTTGTCCAAACTTATGGAGTAACTACCGGTTTACTTTCTTCTATCCATATAGAAGTACCGCCGTCTTGCCATACTTTAAAGTAGAAGTCATATTCTCCGGCTGCCGGAATTTTAAATGGTTTACCATCATTTTCTCTACTTATAAGTTTATTCCAGTCATTACCTTTTTCATCTTCTCCATGTTCCCAGTGAAGGATTCCGTCATCAGGTATTGCAGATGCATTAGTTTCTATTCCGACAGAATCTCCTTTTTGTAAATCTACATTTTTGATATAGAATTGTTTTACTATACCACTATCAATTTCTTTTTGAGTCAATGATACGGTTACGGCAAGTTTTTCCACCTTTTGTCCATTCAAAGTAAAGAAATAATCTGCATCAGCTAATGCTCCGGTTTTAGGAATTTGAATCCACATAGAATATGTTCCGTCTTTCCACAATTTATAGTACATTTTATAAACACCATCACCTTCTGCTGTATAAGTTGACGTAGCCATATTATAATTTGGATTAGTTTCATCAAATCCCAAAGCATATTCATAACTAGTTAAAGGATTACCGTTTTTATCTTTTATCTGTACTTTATCACCTTTTTTCAATGGATATCCCTGACACCAATACCCTTCTGCATTTTTGTATCGAATATAATATTCCTTTTCTAATGTTCCCCATGTTGCTTTGTCGGGACTTGGATTTAAATAAAAACTTGTTACAGGACTTCCGTTTACCCAAAGATTTACATCACTACCGGCAAATTCAAAACTGATATTTGCTGTTACACCGCTGGCAGATGCCGGCATTTCAAATTGATAAGGTTTACTTACAGTATTTAATCTATCAAGTCTTATTGCTTGGCCTTCTGTCTCATTCATAACTGTTATTTGTTCCATATAATCAGAATTTGAAGGTGTAGCGATTATATAAACAATTTCTTTATAAGGTACTTTGTCTCCATTACCATATGTTTTACCTGCAGGCGACAATATTCCTTTATCTGCATCAAAAGTAAAATCACTTGATAATGTAAACTTTCCGTTAGCTACAGATGATTTAAAGTTCAACGGATATGAATCTTTTTCAAACGTTGCCGTGATTTCTACCTGTTCTTTCGGCATTGAGAATTCACCACCGTTAGCAATATTTTTTCCGTTCCATTTTATAGTACCCACTGTATATCCCACATCGGCAGTCGCTTTTACGGTAACAGTATGCCCATCGATTATATATGCATCCCCGCCAAGCCAAGAGTCACTACTGCTGGTAACAGTTGTTCCGTTATCCTCAACAACTACTGTTCCGCCGTCAAAATCCTTAGTTATAAATACACGTTTTGCATTAGAAAGAGAAAATACTACTGAGATTGCAAAATCCCTAATCTCTTTTATTGTTATTTTATATTTTTCATTCTTTGTAATTTCAGTAACAAAATCTAACTCTTCATCTTTATCATTTGCTGCAATTGCTTTTACTTGCCCTGCCCCTACTTCATAGATTCCGTCTCCGATTGTTCCCGGAGTGGTTTCCAATGTAAGCTCAGTACCATTAGCAAAGTACATTGTATTTCCTAGAGTAATATAAGTCTTTCCTTGATACAACTCTATCAATCCGGCATTGTCCGGAGTGTAATCCGCAGTCACACTGACAGCTTTATCGAATGTAGCATCTATCTCTACATCACTAGCAGGCATTGTGAAAGTGATTTCAGCTTTACCGCTTTCCAAGTCTGTTCTTGTATTTTTTAGAGAGTCTTCACCGGCTTTTACACTGATTGTTCCGAGAGCATTTTTTTCTTTTGCAATTGCAGTCAATGTTATCTTATCACCGGCTTTAGCACTTGCTACATCTGCAGTCACAGTTCCGTTTTCACTTGTATTTACAGTTACTAAATAACCACGGAAAACAGCACTTACAGTAACCGCACTTTCCGGCATTACAAAACTATATACATTTCCTGATTCTGATACTTTCTGACAAGGTATTTCCGTTGCAGCCGAATCCGCAGTAGTTACTTTTAAGCTTTCTACGGCTACATATCCTTCATCAGGAATCGCTGTAATTGTAACGTTTGTTGCCGGTTTTGCCAAAACATGAGAAATCTCCAATTTTCCGTTTACGACAGCACCTTGTACTACTTCATTCCCTTTTATTTCTGCAAACATTACTTCTAATGCAGCGTTTTCTTCTCCCATTTTGAATGTATAGCTTCCGTCATCATCAGCATCCAATACTTCACTGTTAAACTTAACAAAGCTTATTTCATAGTCATCTGCAGGTGTAACTACAGCTTTTATTTCTGTACCTACAGCCAAGAATGTATCTCCTACAATTTCCTTGCCGTCAGCAGTCAATTTGACAGTTCCTTTTCCACCGTTGACATTTGTTGACAACTTGTAAGTTCCCCATTTAGCTATCGCCACATTAACGACAACATTCGCACCCGGCATAGTAAATTTATATTTTCCGGTGTTAAGGTCTACCACCTCTACATCCTTTGTTTCGCCGTTGTATGCTATTTGCGGGATTTCCGGTACATAATAATCTTCGCTGTTCGGAGAAACTGTAAAAGTTATTTCTGTTCCTTCGAAAATATCTTTTTGAACAACTTCTTCAGAATTTACACTTCCATATATAAATGTAACAACCGCTTGGTCTTTTTCACCGGTCTTGTTTAGTTCGATAGAATATCTAGGAGTCTTATCTGCACTAAAAACAGCTTCTATTGTTATATCATAAGAAGGCATATCAAATGAATACTCTGTCACACCTTCTCCTACTTCAAGATTGAATACTATCGGTTTATTTTGGCTGTCATAATATTTATATGACAATGAAGTTAAATAATAACCTTTGTCTGCTGTTGCCGTAACGTTTATACGAGTTTTTTCTTCAGCTCTCTCTAAAGCACATTCTACAGTTCCGTTCTCACATTTAGCAACAGTGATATTGTATCCCATTTTAATAGACACCGCTGTTTCTTTTTTTACTCCGTCTTCTGTATATGACACAGTAATATTTGTATTATTTTCTGTCAGTGCTCCCACAGGCGAGTATGTATATTCGCCGTCTTTTAGTTCTTTTTCCTTGCCGTCTGAGTAATGTGCCTTTACTAGCATTCCAGCCGGCTCAAACTTTTCACCCGCTACATAGAGCATTTTTGTAGGGTAACTTACTACACTGACACCTGTTAATGTCACTTTTTCCTTTACTTCTGGAGCTTCTTCCGCACAGCAAGAATTGTCACAAGACAATGCTAAAAATCCTGCCAGAAAAAGCATTGTTAATAGAATTTTAACTTTATTTATCACAATAAACCTCCGGTTATATTTTTATTCCGGAAGAATAAAGCAATTTTTATACCTTAAACCAACATTTTAAAATAAAAAAAACCGACAGACTGTAAAAATCTGTCGGTTAATTTTCATTTCAATATTTGAACTCTAAATTATTTAGATTCCAATGTAAGAGTTTTTGTAGGAGCGTCACAAACTTCAGCCGGTCCGTAGTACTGAATAGCACCAGGGAACAAGTAAGAAGTATTTGCAGCCCATTCATCTCTGTATTTAACATATTCTTTGTACGGAGCACCTTCCAATTCTACAAGAGCTTTGCGAATTACAGGTTTCTTTTCTCCGTGGCGTTGTTCCATGTTGAACATCATTGATGTAGGGATTCCGCCCGGTACCCATTCAGTTGCTGGTTTTGCCAAGTTTTTAACTGATGACATATAACCTGTCAATCCGCTTGCAATCAACAAGAATGCTACATATCCTAATGAATAACAGTAATCTGCATCAAAGTTTGATGGTGCAGCACATCTTCCTTCATAACCGAAGAAGTGATTTAATCCGGCAAATTTACCTTTGTATTTACCTTCAGCTTTCAATACATCAAGACGAGCACCAACCATTTCGATTAACAATTTTTCAGTTTCGATTCTTGATACCTGAACGTTTCCGTGTGGGTCACGATCCATACACAACTGAGCTTTGATAGCTGCAGGCAAAGAAGTAAAAGCACTTGAAGATGCAGCTGTAAGATTTTTAGCAATCCAATCAGCTTGGTCTGCAGCAGCAACTGTTGCAAATTCATCTGCTTTTTTTGCAAGAAGGTCGTTCAATTCTGCAATTAAAACTTTCATTTCAGGAATGAATTCGATTAATCCTTCCGGTACAAGAATAACACCGAAGTTGTCACCTTTTTCTGCACGTTTAACAACAACATTAACAATTTCTTCTACAACTATTTCTA
>JAXJQT010000389.1:0-1650 GCA_036311025.1 Spirochaetota bacterium | reverse complement strand
GAAAAAGTTTGTTGGTAAGGTAAGTAAAGAAGATTCTGATTTAGTTGCACAAGCGGTAGAAGATGGTCGCAAGGTGGATTTGAATGAATGGTAAGTTGCTCGATACCAATGTGATAATTCGTTATATAAAAGACGAAGGCAATCTTGATGATATTTTTGAAGAAGAAAAATTGTTTTTTTCTTCAGTGACGCTTGGTGAGCTTTTGTTTGGTGCGGAGTGTTCTAAGCGGAAAGAAGAGAATGCCATAGTTTACTCTAACTTTTGCAGCGAATTGGATGAAATAAAGCCAGATTCTATGGTCGCCCCGTTTTACGCAAAATAAAAGCACAGTTAAAAGCTGATGGACATCCAATTCCTGAAAATGACATATGGATAGCAGCTTGTGCAATGGCATATAATTTGACAGTTGTTACTGCTGATAAGCATTTTTATTTTATTAAAGATATTGCGATAGTGAATAGATAGCTGTACGCCAAGTACGTATTTAAGCGAGGAAAAAATCGCATTCATCGAAAAGATGATTAAATCGATGGAGTAGAGGGATGAATAAACAATCAGATATAGAATTTCTCTTTGTATTAGTAACTGAAAGTTATTCAAAAAATCACGGCTTGTCTTATGAAGAAGCAGTTGTGATATTTCATAAAAATCACATTTTTGAAAAGATGTTAATCCAACACGAATATTTACATCAAATAGCGTTAGAAGAGGTTATTGAATTTGTAGAGAAAAATATTTCAGAAAAAAAAGGATTAATCTTGTATCATGGTTCAGATTCATTTTTTGAAGAAATAGATTTAGCAAAATCTCAAAATCGACGTGATTTCGGAAAAGGTTTTTATACAACGGTTTTAGAAACACAGGCAAAAGATTGGGCATATAAACAAATGCTTAGAGAAAGTAATTCAAAAAATTATGTTTATAAGTTTAGATTTGAAGAATCACAGGATTTGAAAATAAAGCATTTTAATTCATTAGATAAAGAGTGGCTTGATTTTATAAAAATAAATCGCAGTAAAGGTGGCATTCAACACAATTTTGATGTTGTTGTCGGACCGGTAGCAGATGATAATACAATGCAAACTGTTCAATTGTATCTTTTAGGAACAATAACGGCAGAAGAAGCTGTTGAAAGACTAAAATTTAATAAAGTAAATAATCAGGTTTCTTTTCATACTGAAAATGCAATAAAACATTTGGTTTTAATTAATAGGAGTATGTATGATTGAAAGACTTTTTACATATAAGAACAAAGATGTGACGATGAATGTTTGTTTGTCAATTTTGGAAATAACAAGGGAAATTGCCAGACGTAGGGGGCTTTCTTTTGAGGAAGCGATTCTACTTTTTTCAAAAAGTAAAACATGCAAAGTTTTACATGATTCAGAAAACGGCTTATGGTCTGAGTCGATTGAATATATAGTTGATAAATTTGAAATGGATAAATAATTTTTTTGCCAGCTGTACGCAAAATAGGACTTTAAGCGAGAAAGAAATTGCATTTATTGAAAAGATGATTAAACCGATGGAGTAGTTTTTTCTGAGTCGAATGCAAAAAACATTAGTTTTGAGCAAATCCGTTTGTTATTCTACTTTTTTGCGTCTATTTTCCCCATTCTTCACAGTAAAACAACGTCGAACTACATGCT
>JAXJQT010000388.1:0-8193 GCA_036311025.1 Spirochaetota bacterium | reverse complement strand
TTGATACTTGGTATATGTACTGGTATTGCGGGATTTATGCTTAACGGTTTCTTTGGTACACAAATCATAAAAGGCGATGGTTCTGCCGGAATGCCTATTTTTGAATCGATAAAAAATTATGTAACATTCAGTAATCCTGACGACAGAACAGGGCCGATGGTATTTGCTATACTTTTAGGTGTGGCACAGTTGCTGTTAGGTTATATTTTAAATGCTTACAATCGTTGTAAAAGTGACGGTTGGCAAGGTTTATTTCAGCCTATAGGTACAATATTAATTATGATCGGAGCTGTTGTTCTTGTAATGATTTGGATGTACAAACCTACGGAGTCAAATCCATTTGACAAATTTGCAGTAGGACCTATACCGTTAGGTAGTTATTTGATGGCTGTAGGCGGAGGAACTGTTGCAGGATTGGTTAAATTGATGACAATCCTTGTCGCTGTAGGAGTTGTATTTGTTTTATTGTTCAATAATATAGGTAGTAATTTCTTCATACGTCCGGTAAAAGGTCTGTGGGAAATGTACAATATTATAACCGGTTTACTCAGTGATTTACTTTCATATATTCGTTTGTTTGCATTGGGACTTGCCGGTGGACTTTTAGGTTCGGCATTTAATGATATAGCGTTGATGTTGAAAGATGTATTTCCGGGCGGAATCGTATTGACAATATTAATAATGATTATCGGTCATACATTGAACTTTTTGTTAAATGCTATAGGTTCATTTGTTCATCCGTTACGTTTGACATTTGTAGAATTTTATAAAGCTGTTGGCTTCAATGGGGGCGGAAAACCGTTTATCCCTTTTAGTAATAAAGCATCAAAAAATAATAATTAACTTTTAAAAAGGAAGGAGTTTATAATGACATTAGGATTTGTTTTAGCAGGAATTGGTTTAGCATTGATGGTAGGTTTGGCAGGTTGTGGATCTGCATTTGGTACAAGTTCTGCAGGTAGTGCAGCTGTAGGAGCATTGAAGAAAAAACCAGAAGGTTTTGGTTCTTACATGGTATTGGCAGCACTTCCGGCAACACAGGGTTTGTATGGATTTGTTAGTTATATCATCTGGTCTGGTTCTGTAAATCAGCAAATGGGTGTATTAGCTGGTTCATTGTGTTTAGCATCAGGTATAGCTGTAGGTCTAGTTGGTTTAGTATCTGCAACGTATCAGGCAAAAGTTTGTGCATCAGGTATCAACGCAATCGGTTCTGGTCACAATGTATTCGGTAACACAATGATTTTCGCAGCGTTCCCTGAGTTCTATGCGATTCTTGCATTGGTAGCTAGTATCTTGATGAACGGTGTTGCTGCTTAATTTTATAATATAAACAAACATTATAAAGGTTGTACCCTTTCTGGTTTTTCCTAAGGGACAACCTTTTTTTATTGTATTTTTTTAGATATAACAATAATTATGCTGAAATGGATAAGGAGCATATAATGCAACAGTTGAAAGTAGTAAGTGATTTTGCACCGGGAGGCGATCAACCTCAGGCAATAGAAAAATTATCTGCTAATTTAAAAGCGGGAATGAAGTTTCAAACCCTTTTGGGTGTAACCGGCTCCGGTAAAACGTATACGATGGCGAAAATTATAGAACAAGTTCAAAAGCCCACACTTATTTTAGCTCATAACAAAACATTGGCGGCACAGTTATATCGTGAGTTTAAGGATTTTTTTCCTGATAATGCGGTAAAATATTTTGTTTCCTACTATGATTATTATCAACCGGAGGCTTATATCGCTTCTCGTGACCTTTATATTGAAAAAGATGCAAGTATTAATGATGAAATAGAAATGATGCGACTTGATGCGACAAGTGCATTGATGGATAGACGTGATGTAATAATTGTAGCGACGGTAAGTTGTATTTATGGTTTGGGAAATCCGGATGATTATAAGGATTTAAGTATAAGATTAAAAGTCGGTGATGAAATAGAACGTAAGGAACTATTTTTGCGTTTGGTAGAAATCCAGTATTCCAGAGAAGATGAAGTTTTTGAACGTGCAAAATTTCGAGTTCGCGGTGATGTGATTGATATTTTTCCGGCATATTCAAAAACCGGTGTTCGCTTGGAGTTTTGGGGAGATGAAATTGACCGAATTACAAGATTTGATGTGATGAATAATAAAGAATTGGAGGAAATAAAAGAAGTTACCATATTCCCTGCAAAACATTTTGTTACAAGTAAAGAAGCATTAAACGCCATTATTCCGCAGATAAAAAATGAAATGGAAGAACGTTGTGAATGGTTCAAGTCACAAGACAGAATGCTGGAAGCACAGCGATTACGTTCAAAAACAGAATATGATTTGGATATGCTTGCAGAAATTGGGTATTGTAAGGGGATTGAAAACTATTCGAGATATTTTGCACATCGCGGAGCAGGTGAACGTCCGTCTACGTTAATAGACTTTTTTCCCGAAGATTTTTTAATATTTATAGATGAAGCTCATGTATCTGTTCCGCAAATAGGCGGAATGTCTAACGGTGATAAAGCTCGCAAAGAAGCTTTGATAGAATATGGATTTCGTCTACCCTCTGCTCTTGATAATCGCCCGTTGTATTACAGAGAATTTGAGTCTCTTATATCTCAATGTATTTTTGTTTCGGCGACACCTCGTGATGAGGAAAAGAAGCTTTCGGGGGCGATTGTAGAGCAAATTATTCGACCTACAGGCTTGGTAGACCCGGAGATTTTTGTTCGACCGACAAAGTTTCAGATTGACGATATAATGAATGAAATAAATGAAACTGTTGCAAAAAATGAGCGTGTATTGATTACTACTTTGACAAAAAAAATGGCTGAAGATTTAACTGAATATCTTGCGAATCACGGAATAAAAGTACGTTATCTTCATTCTGAAATAGAGACAATAGAACGTGTCGAAATAATCAAAGGACTTCGTGCCGGAGACTTTGATGTTCTTATAGGAATAAACTTATTGCGTGAAGGGCTTGATATGCCGGAAGTTTCACTTGTAGCAATAATGGATGCAGATAAAATAGGTTTTTTACGTTCGGCAACATCTTTGATTCAAACTATAGGTCGTGCTGCAAGAAATGCTAATGGACGCGTAGTAATGTATGCAGACAGAGAATCTGATGCGATGAAAGAAGCTATTGCAGAAACAGAGCGTCGTCGTGAGATTCAGCTTGAATATAATAAAAAACATGGAATTGTTCCTAAGACAATACGTAAAAAGATAGAAGATATTCTAATTCGACAAAAAGATTTAGAAATACGTGAGGAAAATAATCAACTTGCAGAAATGCAGAAAAAGTACAATTTTTTAGATCCGACATCTCGTAAAAAATATTTGAAACAGTTGAAAGCTGAAATGACGGAATGTGCTAAAAATCTGGAGTTTGAAAAAGCTGCTGTATTAAGAGATGAAATAGAACAGCGTAAAAAAGAATGGAATATATAGAAAAAAAGCGTGGCATTGAGGCAGCCACGCAATTTTTATTTTGTTATAGATGAAACTTTGTTTGTATCATCAACATGTACGACAATAGGTTTAAAACTTTCGGCTTCGTTTTTATCCATCATAGCGTATGATATTATAATTACTTTGTCTCCTACAGCTGCGATTCTGGCAGCAGGTCCGTTAATACAGATGACTCCGCTGTTTCTTTCACCTTTGATAGCATAGGTTTCAAAACGACTGCCGTTATTTAGATTGACTACTTGAACACGCTCATTTTCAAGTATGTCGGCAGCTTCTAATAATGCTTCGTCTATGGTTATACTACCAATGTAATTTAATTCAGCTTGAGTAACTGTTGCTCTGTGAATTTTCCCTTTCATCATAGTTAAAAGCATAATGTCTCTCCAATTATATGATTATCAATTAATCTTGTTTTACCAATGTATATTGCTAATGCAAGAATATTTTTATTTTCAACAAAGGAAACATCTTGCATTTGTTCATTAACAATACTGATATAATCGATTTTTGCGGAATCGATTTTTTCTATTTCAGTACGTACACAATTTATCAGAACATCTGCGGAAGTTTCTCCTTGTTTTTGTAAATTAACAGCTTTTTTAATAGCTTGTGAAAGAATTAATGCATCTTTTCTTTCGCTTGCAGATAAATAACGATTTCGAGAACTCATGGCAAGACCGTCTGATTCTCTAACAATTTCGCAAGGAACAATATTTATATCAAAATTTAGATCTTTGACCATTTGTTTTATAATGTATAGCTGTTGAATGTCTTTTTTACCGAAGTAGGCGTTGTCCGGTTGTATAATATTAAAAAATTTGCTGACAATTGTACAAACACCTCTGAAATGTCCGGGACGCTTTAAGCCGCAGAGGTTATCTTGCAAACTATTGATATCTACATAGGAATATAGATTAGCAGTTAATTCTTTAGCTGCAGGAAAAAATACTGCATCAATACCGGCTTTTTCAGCTTTTTCTAAATCAGCTTCTAATGTACGCGGATATTTTTCAAAATCTTCATTTGGTCCAAATTGTATAGGATTAACAAATATAGTCATCACAGATATGTCGTTCTGTTTAACAGCTGCTTCCATTAGTGATACATGACCTTCATGCAAAGCTCCCATTGTAGGAACGTATCCTATAGATAGATTTCGCTTTTTTGCATCTTTTGAAAAAGCACGCATTTCTTCTATTGTTTCAATTAATTTTACTTTCATTTAGTGTACTCACTTTCTAATTTTTTTAATAAATCGTCATCTATTTTGTAAGTATGTTCTTCACTAGGGAATGTTTGATTTTTTACTTCAGAAGTATATTTATTTATTCCGTCAATAATCTCTTGTCCGACATTTGCGAATTGTTTTACAAAACGTGGTAGTTTACCACAACTTATACCTAAAGCATCTTGAAAAACCAAAACTTGACCATCGGTATTATTGCCCGCACCGATACCGATTGTGGGAATTTTTAACATTTTAGAAATCATAGTGGCAAGCTTTTCCGGAATACCTTCCAGTACTATTGCAAAAACACCTGCTTCTTGTAATAAAAGAGCATCTTCGATAATTCTTTTAGCTGTATTATAATCTTTTCCTTGAACTTTAAATCCGCCAAAAACTTGAAATGACTGAGGTGTTAATCCCAAATGCCCCATGACAGGAATCTTTGCTGCTATCAAAGCTTTTATACTGTCAATTACTTCTATACCACCTTCGAGTTTGACAGCATTGGTATCAGACTCTTTCATTATTCGTCCGGCATTACGAACGGTTTCTTCTTTTGATACATGATATGATAAAAATGGTAAATCTGTGACTAAAAACATATCAGGCAAAGCTCGTCGTACGGCACGAGTGTGATAAATCATATCTTCTATTGTAACAGGAATTGTATTCTCATGACCTTGCATTACATTACCAAGAGAATCACCTATTAAAATCACATCAAGATTTGTTTCTGCCAATAATTTTGCACAAGAATAATCATAACAGGTAAGCATAGTGATTTTTTCACCGGATGATTTCTTTTTTTGAAATAAAGTAATATCTCCCATTTTTTTACTCCTAGTTAGATATTTCAGTAGGGGAATATAAATGAATAAATTAAAAAAAGAAACAAAAAAAGGTTGTAAAAATAGGAATAAAGAAAAATCTTATAAAAAAAAGAAAATTAATAAAACCATATCCGATAAATGTAGTAATCTATTGTAGTTAAGAATACAAAAAGGATAAAAGATTATAGCGTTATGAATTTATCGCAAAACTTAAATGTTCAATTATCACAGAAGCTTGTTTTATCTCAAGAGATGCTTCAATCACTGGAATTAATACAGTTGCCGGTATTGGAATTGAAAGAAAAAATAGAACAAGAAGTAATGGAAAATCCGGCATTGGAAATAGTGGAAAAAGAAGATTCCAGAAAAGAGTTTTCTCAGAAAGAAAAAGATTTGGATGATGAAGTTTTTGATGAACGTGATAGATATTTCTGTGAGTCAAACAATAATATTTACTCTTCGTATCGTAGTAGTAATTCTGATGATGATGACAGTAAGCGAATGTTTTTAGAAGGAGCTGTATCTTTAAAAGAAGGACTTCATGATAAACTAAGATGGCAGTTGCGGTTATCGAAAATGAGTGATGAACAAAAAGAAATCGGAGAGACCATTATTAGTTATGTAGATGCGAATGGTTTTTTTAAAGAAGATTTGATGGCAATTTTTCCAGATAATACAGACGAAGCATTGGAAGTATTGGAAAATATTCAAATGTTTGATCCTCCTGGAATAGCAACTGCAGATGTTCGTGAAGCATTATTGTATCAGTTGGAGTCCTTACCGGAAGATGAAGTAAATGAAACTGCGTATGAAATTGTACGAGATTATTTTCATTTAGTATTAGAGCGTAAGGATGTTCAATTAGCAAAAGCTATGGGGATTTCAATTGATGAGATAAAGAAGGCATTTGTTTATTTGACTCAATTTGAATTATATCCAGGACGAGCATACGATAACAGTGCAAATAACTATATAGTACCGGATGCGATTGTTTATATGAAAGACGGAGAATTACAAGTTGAAATAAACAATGAAGTCTTACCGGAATTAACTATAAGTGAGTATATGGAAAAGATTGCGAAGGAAGCAAAAGCACGTCATGCAAAAGATGAAAAAAATAAATTTATATTAGAAAAAGTAGCTTCTGCACGAAAGTTTATAGAAATAATTCGTAATAGAAATAATTCTTTATTTAAAGTTATTCTTGCAATAGTTCAGGCTCAGAAAGAGTTTTTTAGACGTGGGTCAAAATATTTAGTTCCATTGATAATGAAAGATATTGCTGAAGAAGTAGGACTTGCAGAATCTACAATTTCGAGATTGACATCATCTAAATATATTCAAACTGAATGGGGAATCCATGAATTGAAATATTTTTTTACTAATGCAATAAAGAAAAAAGATGGTGATGTACAATCATCCGAAAGCGTACGTGAGATGATAAAAGAGATTATAGAGGAAAATGTAGGAAAAAAAATATCAGATCAAAAGATAGCAGATATTCTTCAAATGCGTGGTATTCGTATTGCACGAAGAACAGTTGCAAAATATCGAAATATTTTAAACATTCTTCCTTCTGCAAAAAGAAACATTTGATTTATGATTTTAAAAATGTATACTGATAGAAGAAGATTTTAGAGATAATATAAGGAGGACACTATGAATCTAATAATTCAAGGTTGTAAAACATTTAGTGTTTCAGACTCAATGAAAACTACTATTGAGGAAAAGGTTGGAAAATTTGACTATTTTAAAGAAAATATAAAGGAGATTGACTTTCATCTTGATAAAGAAAAGTTTGCATACAAAGTAAATGTAACAATGATTACTCACAAACTTGGTACATTTGAATTTACAGCAGAAGATGAAGATATGTATAATGCAATTGATAAAGTTATACATAAAATAGAAGAAAAGATTCACCGAGAAAAAGGAAAAATGCAAGAGCATAATTCAAATCGAGAAGGATATGTAGAATCATTAGCAGAAAATGAAGAAGCATAACTTATTTCATGTATAGAGAATAGGACTACTTATTTTGAAGTAGTCCTATTTTTTTATTTGTTTCTAATGATTTTAGAAATAAAAAAGAGCCACTTTTTATAAAAAAAGTAGCTCTTTTTTAATGTTATTATAAATAATATTTTTGTTATTCGCTTAGAGTTTCAATAGCTTCAAGAGCTCTTGTTCTGATATCGCGGTTATAGTTACCATGCTGAATTTCAGAAAGTAAATAAATTGCTTCAGAATAATTCATAGGATTTCCTTTAGCAATATTTTTTACGGCATCAATTAACGCAGCTACTAAGTTTTGATCAGGACGGTTTGTCGTTCTGTACATGTAACTTAATGCTCTTAATATATCGCCTGAATCATCACTCATATTTGGATCTGCAAGTGCAAGACAAATCTCAGCTTTTACAGAACTGTGAGGTTCGGTATTTAAAGCATTCAATAAAGAAAGTCTAGCTCCAGAGCCTCCAATTTTTGCCATTACTTTTACTGATTTTCTTCTTATTTCAGGGTAATCATTTTTCAATCTTCCATTTTCAAATTCTTTTCTGATTGAACCTTCACCCATCAAAAAATCTACAAGTTCGACAAGTTTTTTATCATCCTCTGAGTATTTTTCAGAATCAAAACCGTTTAAGATTTCATCCAAAACGCGTTCTTTAGA
>JAXJQT010000387.1:0-1239 GCA_036311025.1 Spirochaetota bacterium | reverse complement strand
GGCTACATTTACAATATCAAGTCCCGTAGCACCGAACATTCTGACTTTCAATGCTTTTTTAGAGATTTCCGGCAATAAATGTGCGATGTGCCACGTAGAAGCTACCAGACTTCCGCAAGTCACCAATACAAGACACTCTGACAATTTTTGAAAATTTCCGCATTTTATTGTTTTACCGTTACAAAATGCACCGCCGGCGACTGTCGCATAATACATTTCGTCCAACATCGGCACATAAACCACACCGGCTACAGGCTCTCCCCAGTTTTTGTGAGGTTCATCTTTTTGCAATGCATCCAGCTGTTTGCGTGTCATTTTGTAGCAAGCTATACATACACAAAAATACGCAACACCGGCGTAATAATTTACACTGCCGTCTAAAGGGTCTACTATCCAAACATAAGTTTCATCATTTTCATCATACGATTTTACTTGTGTTCGCAAAACGCCAGACTCTTCGGTAATAATTGAAAACTCCGGAAAATCTTCTTGCAATATATCGAGAATAATTCGTTCTGATTCTTTATCCGTCTCAAGTTTGAGGTCGTGCGGCAAAATTTGATTGACCTTTATTTTATTATGAAAATTGTTTCGCTGCAACTCTCCTGCTGCCAAAGCCGCTTTTTTTGCCGTATTACAAACTTTTTTGACAAAGACCTCTGAATCACTCATAGTTTTCTCCTAACATCTACATTATTAGCCAAACACCGGCAAACTGATTATCATACATTACTTATAAAATGTTTTCAAAACAGGACTGTATTTTTTTTTCTGATATAATTTATTTTTTACAGAAAGCCAAACTCCGTACTCTATGGCAAAGGAATTATCTGCTACACCTTGCCAATATTGCCAACACGACGGAATCAATTCCACGCTGCCGGAGGAGCAAATCATTCGCCCGACGCCTGATGTTATATAATCTTCATTTCCTACCGATGCAAAAAAAATTGCTACACCGTACCACTTTGTCATTTCATCTTTCAACGGCGTCAAATCGCATTGTAATATTTGAGGCCGCTTTTCAAACGGTAACGACTTTATTTTCTCCGGCAGTCTTACTTTATCAATGGAAAAATAATACCGCAAGAACAAATCTTCTTTTATAAAATTGTCAGATTTAAATTGTGAATAAGTAATTTCCCCGGCATTCCACTCTTTCAATATCGGATACAAACGGACTTCAAGATTATCCAACCGCCGCTGTGCATAGTTTACTGTTAATTCTAAAATATACTC
>JAXJQT010000386.1:0-1122 GCA_036311025.1 Spirochaetota bacterium | reverse complement strand
GTATTGAAAATCAAACCGGATGCAGCAATGGATGTGGAAGATGTGATGGTCAAAATCAATACAGAAGTTTACGGCGGACCGATTTTGTATACATGGTTTGACCGTCCTTTGTCTATTGCCGGGCGTGTAGCTGTGTGTGTTGACGACAAAATCCAGATGAAATTGATAGATTTTCAAAAGCCGGTGGCTGTTTTGCCGAGTGTAGCTATTCATTTGAATCGTGAGGTCAATGAAAAAGGCCTGTGTATTTCTAATCAAAAAGAACTTTTGCCGATTGTCTCATTTTCAGAAATGCAGAAGTTTGATAAGCAAGTTTTGCTTAATGAAATCGCCGGGAAAATCGGTGTAAATGCAGATGATATTCTTGATTATGAGTTGAATTTTTATGACGCGACGCCCGGTTGTACTGTAGGTGTAAATGATGATTTTGTTTCGTCTGCACGTCTTGATAATCTGTCGATGTTTTATTCTTCGATAGAAGCTTTGTGTAATAGTTGTGCAGGCGATGAAATTTTGATTGCGGCAGGTTTTAATCATGAAGAAGTCGGCAGCGGTACATCGACAGGTGCGGCTTCCGGTTTTGTTCCGGCTTTTATCGAAAGGCTTTATCAGGAAATCGGACTGTCTCGTGTGGATTTTTTGCGTTCTTGTAATTCGTCGTTTATTTTATCAGCCGACTTGTCACACGCTTATCATCCGAATTATCCGGACAAAACCGACCCAGTATTAAAAAATATGATTAATGCAGGACCGGTGATTAAATATAACTATTCACAAAGTTATGCGACTGATACGCAGTCTGCGTCACAAATTGTGTTGCTTTGTAAAAAGAATAATCTTGATTATCAAAAAAATGTTAATCACTCGGATGTACGGGGCGGCAGTACGATTGGACCGAAAATTTCGTCGTTGCTCGGATGTTGTTGTGTGGATATAGGTGTCGGTGTGCTTGCTATGCATTCGATTCGAGAATTCGGCGGAAGTAAGGATTTTTATCAGATGTATAATCTGATGAATGCTTTTTTTAAATAATATACAAGGATAAAATCATGAAAATTAATATAGTTGCGTTAGAGGAAAATCATAAATTATTAAATTGCCCCGGTGAGATGGGGGATAATG
>JAXJQT010000385.1:0-3567 GCA_036311025.1 Spirochaetota bacterium | reverse complement strand
TTCGGTAATATTTTAACCGGTGACAGAGCATCTGCCGCCCGTTATATCGAATGTCGATTAAACGGATTGGCAAAGGAAGTTTTGTTCAATCCGAGCGTTACCGAATATATGGACAATTACGACGGTCGACACAAAGAGCCGATTACATTGCCGGCAAAGCTTCCGGTTTTATTGTTGTTAGGTGCAGAAGGAATTGCTGTCGGTATGTCTACGAAAATTTTGCCGCACAATTTCAAAGAAGTTATAGCTGCAGAAATAGCTTTGTTGAAAGGAGAAAACGTCGCATTATATCCGGATTTTCAGCAGGGCGGAATAATGGATGTTTCTGAATACCGCGATGGATTGGGAAAAGTTCGTATTCGTGCAAAGATTGAAAAGAAAGATGACAAAACTGTTTTGATAAAAGAGATTCCTTACAGTACGACAACTGAATCTATCATAAATTCGATAGAGGCTGCATCTCGCAAAAATCAGATTAAAATCAGTTCAATCAATGATTTTACGACTGAAAATGTTGAAATTGAAGTAAAAAGTGCTCGCGGTGAAAATGCAGACAATTTATTGAAAGGTTTGTACGCTTTTACAGACTGTGAACTTGTCATAAATACAAGTATGATTGCAATTGTGAATAATAAACCTAAATTGATGACAGTTTCGCAGCTTTTAAAATATAACTCAGAATGTCTTTTGTCCATATTGGATAAAGAATTGCGTCACAAAGAAGCAACATTATCAGAACAGTTGCAACAGTTGACATTGGAACAAATCTTTATTGAAAACCGTATTTATAAAGAAATCGAGGAATTGGAAGAATATCCGATGATTTTGCAAACGGTAGAAAAATCGATGAATCGTTTTAAAGAAATGTTTATTCGTGAGCTTACTACCGATGATATCGAGCGACTTTTGGAAATCAAGATAAAAAGAATCTCTCGATATGATATGAATAAAAACAGAAAAACGATTGATGATATCGTTAAAGCTTTGGAAAAAGTACGTTATAATCTTGCACATTTGACACCTTACGCTATCAGTTATCTTAAAGAAATTGATAAAAAATACAGCTCTGATTTTCCGCGTAAGACTGAGATTTCTGCAATAAAAGTAGTTGATACATCTGAAATCAAACTTCCTGAAGTAAAAGTATATTTCAATCAGGAGACAGGTTTTGTAGGAACTGATGTCAAGAGTGAAAATCCGCCTATGACGGCGAAACCTAAAGATAAAATAATTGTATTTAACAAACGCGGAAACTTTAAGGTTATACCAGTGGAAGGAAAAACTTTTGTTGATACAGATGTTTTGTATATGAATATTTTTGATGCAGAACGTATTTATACTTTAGTCTATGAAGATACGGACAAAAATATAACCTTTATTAAAAGATTCAAAATAACTTCATTCATGCAGAATAAAGAGTATTGTTTTGTCAAAGCTGAAAATATGAAAATTAAATATTTCTCGGTATTACCGGAAGAACGTTTGAAGTTCTACTTTGTTAAGAAACCTAAACAAAAAATTAATGAAGAAGTTGTTGATACAAAAATTCTTGATGTGAAAGGTTACAGTGCGTTGGGAGTACGAGTAGGTGCCGGAAAAGAGGTAGAAAAAATAGTTCGCCTGGAAAAAAAAGAAGCTCCAAAAGCTACAACTTGATTTTAGGTTAATAAACCAAAATCTTTTGATATTTAAGATTTTGGTTTATTGTAATCAAGTTCGATAATAATAGAATGAGACATTTTTTTATTTTCATAATATTATTTTTTTCATTCAATTTATTTTCACAAGAAAGCTTTATTTTTGAACAATACGACACACCGTTTGTTTTTGATTTAGAGTTTCAAAGTTTCGGCAGAAAGGTTCTCCTTACATGGAAAAATCCGGATAATTTTAAAGACAATCTGGTTATTTTTCGAAGTAACGCTTACATCTCAGATATCAATGATGCGACACGAATAGCAAAGCTTACTAACGGTGAAAATAAATATATAGACAATGTAGAACCGGGAACTCACTATTATGCAGTGTTGATAGAAGATAAAAATGAAAATAATAAGCTTTATATGTTGTTTATTCCATATAGAAACACCACTGTCAAACCTGTAGTTCTGAAAGAAGAAAACAATATAAGACTGACATCGATAAAAACATATACCGATAAAAATATTCATTTGCAATGGGATTTTACTCCTTTGTATGATAAGGAATACGCTAACAAGCTTATTTACATTTTCCGCAGTCTTGAACCTATTGAAAATGAGGAAAAATTTGAGAATGCAACATTTGCATTGAAAACTAATCTGCAAGATAAAAATGCAATCGACGTCGTCGGTAAGAATATTCCATATTATTATTATGCATGGATAGAAGGCAGTGTACCTTTCTTTTCACCGGATGTGACTTATACTACGCAAGCTCTTTCGGTTGATGCAAACAAACAGTTTTTACAAGAAAAAGAAGAACTGAAATTTACACCGTTGCCGCTTTTGGTTTTCCGAAAAGATCCGCTTACCGGACAGCAACTCAATCGTAATGAGTTAGAAAATATTCAAGACAGAAACAGGCAATTTTCATCATTTAGAAGTGATTTGCACAAAAAGTGGTCTGAAACTCAAAAAGACATCAATACAAAATATGAGGCAGACTGTCATAAAATATTACAGTTCCAATTTTTAGCAAACGAACAAATTTATGTTCCGCCTTTTTATAAAGATAAATACAAAAATATACAACTTCTTATGAAAAATAAAGATTATAAAGCTGCAAAAGAAGAATTAGAAAAGCTTTTATCTACAGAATTACCTCGTGATTTTTATGAACGAATAAACTATTATTTAGGTGTAATAAATTATCAATTAGGTGATTTTTATAACAGCTACCTGTATCTAAACAGTACATCAGGAGAAATAAATAAAGCAGCAATTCCTTATTTACAGTCATTGTCTGATAAAATTTATCAGACTCTAAATTAAAAAAAAGAGCTTTTATTTTTCAAAAAATATTGCAACTGCAATATGCATGCGACAGTTTAAATAATTTAAACTTTTGCTTTTCAAAAGACATAAATATGATTATAAAAGTTTGACTTTGAAAACTCTTGAGGCATAAAATTATGATGTTACTATTGGCATTATTAATAATAATAGGTACTTTTTCTACAAAAATTGCAACAAAATCGGGGCTTCCTGCTTTATTGATATTTCTTGCTATCGGAGTAATTTTTGGCAGTGATTTTTTAAATCTGATAATTTTTGATAATGCAAAGTTAGCCGGACAAATTGCAAATATAGCATTGATATTTGTACTTTTTGAAAGTGGATTTCAAACAAAAAAAGATGAACTAAAATCGTATGCCTATCCGTCTATGACTTTAGCCACTTTAGGAATTGCCGTAACAGCCGGAGTTTTGGGGGGATTAATCTATCTGATAATACGTCCGGGTGATATTTTTTATTCATTAATGATAGGAACTATTATTTCATCTACGGATGCATCTGCCGTAATGATGATATTCAGAAAAACTTCTATCAAACGACGTGTATCTTCTATACTGGAAGTAGAATCGGC
>JAXJQT010000384.1:0-5685 GCA_036311025.1 Spirochaetota bacterium | reverse complement strand
GTTCCGTGTATTATGGCTGAAACATTTTATTTAGATTCCGGGGAAACAGTGGAAGGAATTCTCGCTGAAGACACATCCTCCGACAACATGAAAATTATTCCCAATGAAATCGTTTTACCTAAAGACAAAATTTATAAATCTAAAAGAGAACGTTATGATGCAAACAAAAACTGGAAACGCCATTTTTTTGAAATCAGTATAGGCGGTGGTTTCGGAATAAATTATGACGTCGGCTACGGCTATGTTTCCGGTTTTTCATTAGGGGGTCATATCGCAACCGGCTTTACCTACAATTACGCAATTACCGAACATTTTGCATTGGGGCACGGAGTACGTTTTAAAGTTGATTTTGCAGAAACATCAAATGCTTTCGAATCTTGTTTAGAAGGCTGTACCGAAGATGAAAAAAGCGGTGTAAAAAATAAAGAATGGTATGATTGGTGCGGTTTTACTTTTTCGGTTGTTGACCAATTCATGTTCGGAAACTTAAAGAAAAAACAATTAGCTGCAGTAGTTGATTTGCTGTACGGACGAACAATCGGAGGCGGATTGGGGATTTACTATCGCGGTTTTGTTTGCAAAGTTGTTTACAGTTACGATATTCCGTCGTTATTCTTCTGTCCGAATGCTTTACATTGCGTGTCATTAGACTTCGGTTATAAAATCGGTGCAGGTAAAAAGAAATGAAAACAAACATTTTAAGAATGTTGCAATTTATCATCTTTATTTTAGGTGTAATATTTTGCAGCAGAAAAAGTTGAAACTGACAAAACTGCAAGTTAATAATAAAAAAGGTGCGAAAAAACTTTCGCACCTTGTTGTTTTATCAATTATTAGAAATTCTTAATGATTTCTTCACCGAATTCAGAACATTTTACTTCTGTCGCACCTTCCATAGCACGAGCTAAATCGTAAGTAACACGTTTTGACATGATAGCAGCTTCGAATCCTTTGATTACTAAGTCTGCTGCTTCTTTCCAGCCGATATGTTCCAACATCATTACGGCTGATAAAATGATAGAACCCGGATTTACTTTGTCCATTCCGGTATATTTCGGAGCTGTTCCGTGAGTTGCTTCGAAAATTGCAATCTTGTCAGACAAGTTTGCTCCCGGTGCAATACCGATTCCGCCTACTTGTGCAGCTAATGCGTCACTTATGTAGTCACCGTTAAGGTTTGGAGTTACGACTACTTGATATTCGTCCGGACGCAACAAAATCTGCTGGAACATCGCATCGGCGATTCTGTCTTTAATCAAGATTTTGCCGGCAGGAAGTTTTCCGTCGTAGTTGTCATACAATTCTGTTTCTGTAACTGTAATATCGCCGAACTCGTCTTTAGCTACTTGGTATCCCCATTCTTTAAATGCACCTTCGGTAAATTTCATAATATTACCCTTGTGAACAAGAGTTACGATAGTGCGGTTGTTATCGATTGCATATTGAATAGCTTTACGAACGATGTTTTTACTTGCTTCCGGAGAAATAGGTTTGATACCGATTCCGGCAGTATCAGTGATTTTACATCCCATTTCACTGTTCAAAAAGTTAATTACTTTTTTTACTTCTTCAGTTCCGGCTTTCCATTCGATACCTGAATAAACGTCTTCAGTGTTTTCTCTGAAAATTACCATATCTACAAGTTCCGGACGTTTTACCGGAGCACCTACACCTTTGAAATATCTTACAGGACGAACACAAGCGTACAAATCAAGAATCTGACGTAAAGCAACATTTAAGCTTCTGATTCCGCCGCCTACAGGTGTAGTAAGAGGTCCTTTGATACCTACAAAATATTTTTTAAATGCTTCGAGAGTTTCGTCCGGAAGCCAATTGCCTGTAGCATTGAAAGCTTTTTCCCCTGCCAAAACTTCTGTCCATGCAATTTCTTTTTTTCCGCCGTAAGATTTTGCAACAGCTGCATCTACGACTTTAATCATAGTTTTTGTAATATCGCTGCCGATTCCGTCACCTTCGATAAAAGGTAATATCGGCATATCGGGAACATTCATTTTTCCGTTGTCGTCAAATGTGATTCCCTGTCCTTTTGTAATCTGGCTAAATGGTTGAATTGCCATAAATCATCCTCCGCAAAAAATAAATAAGTAGATTATAGAAATCTAATTCTGTCGTTTTATATCACAAAAACGTATTGTAGTCAGCAAAACTATCTTTAAAGCCAAAAGTTTTTTATAAAACTATAACTGTAAATAAAGACATTCTTTATGTGTGAATAATGTGGCTTCTGTTATCTCAAAATTACCTAGGGGAGTTTCATGTTCAATTAAAATTGTCGGTGAAATAGCAGAACTTATATCATCAATAGTCTTTTTTTGTATTTTTCACAGAAATTGCCACATGACAAGGTGCAAAAATCAACGCAAAAATTATTAATAGAACACTGCGACTCAAGATTCCGCTGAACAAAAACACAACTGACGGAAGCACAGAAAGCGAAATAGCTTTGAACAAATTATTTTTTTCAAAACAGAAAAACCAAATCAGACAATACGCAAAAGTTAATACAGTGTTTATAACAAGGTAAAATGCAAACATTTCAAGAGACCGAAAACCAAAGCAAGTTCCCGGAATATTAAAAATCATACAGGCAAAGCAACCGTAACGCCCGATTTGTTCAAATATTTCCAGGATTTTCCAAAACTTGCTTTGTGGTAATTTTACAAAATTATCTTTGCATTTTACAGCGTAAATGATATTCGGAATCATTATAAGAATCATAAAAACTAAACCAAATGGATTAAAATTCATTTTATATTTTCCTTGCTCGTACAATTAGAAAATCCGGTTTGTGAAGTAAATCTTTGTAATCAGGATATTTTTCAAGCATTTCTTCTGTAGGAATCGGTTCAATCATTTTTTCAATTGCAAAACCTATTTCAATAAATGTATTCACAAGTGTAGAAAAAGTGCGATGATATTTTTTTACACCATCCACAAACCAAACAGATTCCCGCTCGCCGTCGCTGCTGTAATTTGAAATATTTGCAAAAAGTTTGTTGCCCATTTCGTCTTTTGTCCAACGATTTCCGCCGGAAAAACAAGTAGTCAAAGGATGTTCCTGAGAAAAAATAAAAACGCCGTTATTATTCAATAGATTAAAAACATCAGCAACAAGCTTTCTAAAATCTTTCACATAATGAAGAGCGAGGGAACTTACAACTAAATCAAACTGTTCATTCAAACCGCTTATATTTTCCATCGGCATATTCAAATAAGTGATTTTCGGATGATGATTTTTTTTTTCTGCCACTTCCAGCATTTTTTTTGAAATATCAACGCCGACAACTTTTGCAGCCCCGGCTTTTGCAAACTCAAAACAATGAGAACCTGCACCGCAGCCTAAGTCTAAAACCGATTTATTTTTCAAGTCCGGCAAAAGTGAAAGCAACGCCGGAGTCTCAAAAATATTATTTGCATTGTTTTTGTTTTCTCTGATTTTTTGATAGCCTTCAAAAAATGTGTTGTTATCATAAATATTCTGTTGCGACATAAAAACCTCTTTCTTATTTTATAAGAATCATAAAAATTAAAACAAATGAATCGAATGTCATAAGTCAATCTTAAATCTTGTGAGATAAACTGACAGTAAAATCCGTTGTCATCTAATGGACTTAAAGTTACATTCACATAATTTTTTACACAACGAAAGCACTTCGTTATTTTGAAAATTAAACCATTTCCACAAGTTTGCTTTTCATTTATAAAACTGATTTTATAATTATTCCGACTTTTCGACCGAAGAAAAAACTTTTTCTGACCATTCCCAAATATCACTGCAATCATTTTTTATATAAATGATTTTGTCGGTTAAATTTTGCGGAATATATTTTTCAATTGTTGGTTTCAATTTTTGCGGAATTACAATTTTATAAATCCAATCTTTCAGAATAACTTCGTCTTTTATTTTCATCGGAAGTACGCCGTCAAATGTCACATTCGGATGTGTGACAAGTTTTTCATATAAAAAGTAAAATCTGATTCCGGGATTAAAATTGACGCTTAAATCTTTTTCGGTCGGAAAACGTTTCAAATCTCGTTCCGTTACAAGTCGATCGCCGGCTTGGCAATTTCCCCAAGCAAACATCACGTATTCAAAATAGTCAGCCGGGTCGTTTGCTGCATTTCGACTTTCAGTCATAAGTTTTTCAATGTTGACATTACGAGCTTTTAATGCAGAAAGTAACTTCCCGCAGTGAAAAATTTTTATCGCATTTTCGAGACCGGTTGTATGGCAAACAAATTTTGTATCGCAACCTTTTCTTTTGGGACACGCAGTACATTCTGTTAAAAGTTTCGGGCGAGGTGCAGATAAATATTTTTGAGGAGTTTTAATTTTTTCGTTTATCGCGGTTAAAAGATTTTTATCTTCACATTCTATTGTGTAACTGCGACCGTACATTTTTTCGTATTCAATAAATTCGATAATCGTTCTTATTTCCCAATCCGTAATATTGGGATAATCAGAAAGCTTTTTATAAAAAACTCCGTCCCAAACTTCTGTGCAACCGTTATTTCTGATTTTTATTAACATTTTTTTCCTTTATATCAAAAAACGTTATGATAATTTAAGCTCATGACCAATCTTCGACTTTTTAAGAGTCGATTAAATATTTTGGTCATATTACTTTTTTGAATAATGGTTCAAAACTGTTCTGGCAAAAGTGTAGGCATTTTTGATTTCTGTGATATTTTCAAAATAATCTTTGTGCAAAATCATGCGGTTATCAAAAAAAGCTTTTATTTCCTCAAAAGTTTTTTCTTTGATTTTTGGAGAAGAAATCAGCTTTGTATAATTTCTCAGCATTACAGCAAAATCATTTAATACCGGAACTTTCATGCATGTTGTGATTATGCCGTTTCCGATTCCGAGATTTGCTCCCAAAAGCTCAAAGTTGGTTTGCATATCGGAATGAAACCAGTTTTGCGGTTTGAAATTACTGAGCATACAAGAATTGTGAGCTGCAGCATTACGAAGACGACGAACAGAATCAAAATGCGGCGTGTATTCGCATTTCAAATTAAAGAATTGATAATAATGTGCGTAAAAATCAATAAAATCAGAAAATCCCAATAATTCGACAATACTCCAAACGGACGTTTTTTCTTTGTATTTATCGAACACATGGCGATTGTAGAAAGTTGTATTGCTGTTTAAATTTTCTATAGAACTTCGCACTCGCTCGTGTGTTTCTAAGAATTTTTCTACCACGAGGTAACCGTCGTCAGCCGGATTTTCTTGACTGTCATTTATGATTTTTACTTTCAAATAATGTTCAAAATCGATTGTCATTTTCAAAATCAATTTTCTAAAAAACATATCGATTGTAGAAAGCTCAACCATATGACCGAAGTCTACATTTGTATATTTGCCGGATTTGGTTTTTTCGCCGAACTCTGCGTATTGTTTCAGTCTAAAAAAATAGTTGTGCTTAGAAAGGAAAACGCTTGCTTCCTCTTCTGACTTGATATTAAAAGCGATACCTAAGTCTTCTTTGCAATAAGTAATAATTTCCGGAACTGTCAATTTTTTTCCGTATGTCTGGTGTTTGTCTTTTTTGCTCATGGCGACATTATATCACAAGTTAAGATGATTTTATATCCGAAGTAATTTTGTGGAGGAAAAGATTTTTTTATTACTCATTTTCAATCAAACTGTATAAATAT
>JAXJQT010000383.1:0-5830 GCA_036311025.1 Spirochaetota bacterium | reverse complement strand
GTGCAGCAAAAAAAGCGATTGAAAGTTATGGGTTAAAAGATGTAGACGTATTTGTTAAGGGACCGGGAGTTGGCCGAGAATCTGCTATCCGTGCGTTGGATGCTTGTGGATTAAAAGTTAATATTATAAAAGATATTACTCCTGTACCTCATAATGGATGTCGTCCTAAGAAAAGAAGAAGAGTGTAAGGAGATTAAGATATGGCAAGAAATAGAAGTCCAAGAGGTAAAGTTGTTAGAAGATTTGGTGCTAATATTTTTGGAATTGAAAAATATGATAAATTACTTCAGAAAAAGCCTAATCTTCCAGGTAAAGATCTTTCTTTTAGAAAAAAGAAAGCATCAGTTTATAGTATTCAGTTAAATGAAAAACAAAAAGTAAAATTGATGTATGGGGTTTTGGAACGCCAGTTTAGAAGATATTTTGATATTGCTTCAAGAAAGAAAGGTGTTACTGGGGATAACTTGTTAGAAATCTTAGAATCTAGATTAGATAACGTTGTTTACAGATTACATTTTGCAAGAAGTAGAAGACAAGCAAGACAATTTGTATTGCATAAACACATTTTGGTTAATGGGGAAATTGTTAATATTCCTTCATTTCAATTAAAACCGGGTGATAAAATTGAGGTTAGAGAAAATTACAAGAAAAACTTGCAACTTCTTGATGCCTTGAAAGCTGTAAGTTCATATGGCGTTTTATCTCATTTGGAAGTAAATCCAGATGCTTGCTCTGGTGTATTTAAAAATGTACCAGCTAAAGCAGATGTACCGGATTTGACAGGAATAAACGAACAGCTAATTGTAGAGCTTTACTCTAAATAAACTATAGGAGATTGAAGTGAATCAGAACTTACTTGTAAAAGGGTTTACTAAGCCGAAAAGTATTTCTTATGATAAAGATGAGTTGACTCCAAATTATGGGAAGTTTACTATTCATCCTTTTGAAAGAGGATTTGGACATACAGTAGGAAATGTTTTCCGAAGAGTTCTGCTTTCTTCCATTCCTGGGTATGCAATAACGGCTCTGCGTGTTCAATCATGGGATAATGAAGGAAATTTATCTATATTACCTTCGCCATTTGCAAATATTCCGGAAGCGAAAGAAGAAACTTTTGAGTTCATCAATAATTTAAAAAATGTGAAAGTTAAATTACTTGATGATCAAGTTTCAAGAACTGTTAAAATAGAAAAAAAAGGTGCTTGTGTAATTACTGCAGCAGATCTTGCTGTTGATGATAACATTGAAGTAATTAATAAGGATCTTCATTTATTAACATTATCTGAAAATGCTAATGTTTCTATTGATTTGCAGATTGATGGCGGAAGAGGCTATGTGGATATTGATAGACAAGAAAAACATGGGGATAAAGATGTTTCATCTATTTTAATAGATGCTATTTTTAGTCCTATTGAGAAAGTTGCCTACCAAGTAACAGATACCCGAATTGGACAGCGTTCAGATTATGATAAATTAACTTTCGAGGTTTGGACAGATGGAACTGTATCTCCTGAAGATGCTATGGGTGTTGCAGCAAAACTTCTAACAGACCATTTTTCTATATTCATTAATTTCAAATTACCAGAAATCAGTGAAGAACATGAAGAAAAAGATGAAGACCAAGAATTGAAACAAATTCTTTTGACACCAGTAGAGGAATTAGAATTATCAGTTCGTGCAGGAAATTGTTTAAGAAGTGAAAATATTCGAACTATAGGTGAATTGGTTAGTCGTCCGGAAGAAGAAATTTCTAAAATTCAACATTTTGGTAAGAAATCTCTTACTGAAATAAAAGAAAAACTCGTAAAGTACAAACTTTCTTTTGGAATGAAAGATGTTGTATCTAGAGTTTTGAATAAAAAATAATGTGGAGAAAATAAAATGAAGCATCTTAAAGGTTTTAATACTTTAAATAGAACTCATGCTCATAGACGTGCTTTGTATAGAAATATGGTAGAAGCATTGATTGAGAATGAAAAAATAACTACAACTGTAGCAAAAGCTAAAGAATTACGTCGTGTTGCTGAGAAAATTCTTACAAGAGCGAAAGTTAAGAATCTTCATACAATCAGACAAGTTAATAAGCTTATTAAAAATGAAGACTTATTAATGAAATTGTTCAATGATATTGCACCTAGATATGAAAACAGAAATGGTGGATACACAAGAATCATTAAGCTTTCAGCAAGAAAAGGTGATGGAGCTGAAATGTGTATCATTGAGTTATTAGGTGAAGATGAGCAGATTTCAAAAAAGAAAAAAACAAAAAAGAAAGCTGCTGCTCCTAAAGCAGAAAAAGTTGTAGCTGAGGCTACTGCTGAAACTACAGAAACAGCTGCAGAATAATGCTTAAAAAAATTATATATAAAAAATCCCCTATGTTAAGTAGGGGATTTTTTTTACTTATAGTGTTAATTGATTTTTTCATGCTTTTTTTCTTATCATCAAATATATTTTTGTTGATTGAGTTTGTATTGTTTCAATTAGGCTATTTTTTTTATATGAAGGGAACGCTGCGAAAAATATTTTCCATTCTGATAATAGCGTTGTTGATTTTTATATTTAACATATTTCAGGTAACGGGTGGACAAACATTATTTGCAAATGATTTAATTATCTTAACAACGCAATCTTTACATGTGGGATTAGAGAAGGCATTGTTGTTGTTAGGCTTATTCTTTGTTTCATCCAATTGTATTTATCAAAATCGTTATATTTTTTTTCCATCAAATTCATCATCTCTTTTTTCACTTTCTGTACAAAAGTTTTTTTATTTATTTGAAAGAATAAATTTAAAGAATGGTAAGATATTGAAAAACGTTTATCTTTGGTTTTATCGAAGTTTGCTCTCTTATCCGGTTAATAATCTGAAAGAAAAACCTTCATTAAAAAAATTCTTTTATTTTCATGGGATTTTTTTTCTTTTTATGTGTGGGAGTTTCTTTTTTTCATTAAAAATAAACTAATGATTTTTATATTTATCTCATTTTGTAATATCAAATTTAGTTGACTTTTATGACCTTATAACCTATTGTAGGCCTTGTTTGAAGCTACATTCAGGAGTTTGCTATGAGTGAATATAATTTTACTAGAATTGAGAATAAGTGGATTAAATATTGGGAAGATAATGAAATCTTTAAAGTTACTGAAGATGAAAATATCCCACCTGAAAAACGTTTATATGTACTTGATATGTTTCCTTATCCGTCAGGTGCAGGATTGCATGTAGGTCATCCGGAAGGATATACGGCAACAGATATTTATTCACGATTTAAAAAGATGAATGGATATAATGTGTTACATCCAATGGGATTTGATGCATTCGGATTGCCTGCAGAAAACTATGCTATCCAAACCGGGACTCATCCGTCTGTTACGACTAAAAAAAATATTGATACATTTCGTAAACAAATAAAATCTTTTGGTTTTTGTTACGATTGGTCTCGTGAGATTGCAACTTGTGATGAAGACTATTACAAGTGGACACAATGGATTTTCTTACAATTATTCAAACGAGGTTTAGCTTACGAATCAGAAATGCCGATTAACTTCTGTCCGAAGTGTAAAACTGGTCTTGCGAACGAAGAAGTAAAAGACGGAAAATGTGAGCGTTGTGATTCACCGATAGAGCGACGTCGAATTCGTCAGTGGATGTTGAAAATAACTGCTTATGCGGATAGATTGTTAGAAGACTTGGATGATTTGGATTGGAATGAATCAATTAAGTTAATGCAGCGAAATTGGATTGGAAAAAGTGAAGGAGCGGAAGTTGATTTTACGGTAAAAGATGCCGGTGATAAGTTGACAATCTACACTACTCGTCCGGATACATTATTCGGCGTTACATATATGGTAATGTCGCCGGAACATCCGTTAGTAAAGAAAATAACTTCAGCAGAACAAAAAAATGCAGTTGAAGAATATATTGCTGCGGCTGCCTCAAAGTCAGATCTTGACCGAACAGATTTGAATAAAGATAAAACCGGAGTTTTTACCGGTGCATATGCAATCAATCCCGTAAACGGAAAGGAAATTCCTATTTGGATTTCAGATTATGTATTAATGGGATATGGAACTGGTGCAATTATGGCTGTTCCTGCTCATGACACAAGAGACTTTGATTTTGCAAAGAAATTTAACTTGCCTATCATAAAAGTTGTTGCATCAAAAGAAGATATTGAAGCAATCGGCGGTATAGAAAAAATTGCTGAAGCTGATTGGAGTAAAGAACCGGAAGAATGTACTGTTGCAGATGGTTTTGCCGTGAATTCTGCACAATTTACAGGTCTTCCTACTTCACAAACTAAAGCTGATGTAACTGCATGGATTACAGAAAAAGGTTTTGGTAAAAAAGCTGTTAATTATAAATTACGTGACTGGGTATTCAGTCGTCAACGTTATTGGGGTGAACCGATTCCGGTTGTTCACTGTGAAAAGTGTGGTGTAGTAGCGGCGGATGAAAAAGATTTGCCGTTGACATTACCGGAAGTTGAAAGTTACAAGCCTACAGGAACAGGAGAATCTCCTTTGGCTTCTATTGATTCTTGGGTAAACACTACTTGTCCTGTGTGTGGCGGAAAGGCTCATCGTGAGACTAATACAATGCCTCAATGGGCAGGAAGTTGTTGGTATTATTTGCGTTATATTGACCCAAACAACAGTGAGGCTTTGGCTGATAAGAAAAAACTTGATTATTGGGGAGATGTAGACTTGTATGTCGGCGGTGCAGAACATGCGGTATTACACTTGTTATATGCACGATTCTGGCATAAAGTTTTGTATGATTTGGGTGTTGTTCCTACAAAAGAACCGTTTATGGCTTTGAGAAATCAAGGTATGATTCTCGGTGAAAATGGTGAAAAAATGTCTAAATCTCGTGGTAACGTAATTAATCCTGATGATGTAATTCGTGAACACGGAGCAGATACTTTAAGAATGTATGAAATGTTTATGGGACCTTTGGCGGCGGATAAACCATGGAGTACAAAGAATATTTTTGGAGTAAGACGTTTCTTAGAAAAAACATGGCGACTGATGGAAAAAGATATTCGCGAAGATGTCGAAATACCTGCAGAATTAGAGAAATTACTTCATAAGACTATTGGTATTGTTACGGATAAATTAAATAATCTGGAATTCAATACTGCAATCAGTCAATTGATGATTTTATTGACGGCTATGCAGAAGGAAGAAGTATTAAATAAAAGCGTTCTTCAAACTTTTGTTAAGTTGTTGCATCCATTTGCTCCTTTCATTACTGATGAAATGTGGGAAATGCTTGGCGGAAAAGAATGTTTATTACGTGAATCTTGGCCTGAGTTTGACAAGGATAAGATTGTTGACGAGACAGTTACTGTTATTTTCCAAGTTAACGGAAAATTACGTGATAAAGCTCAGTTGCCTGTAGGTTTGAGTAATGAAGAGATGATAGCAGAAGCTAAAAAATCTTCTAAAGTAGCCGGACAATTGGAAGGAAAAACAATAGTAAAAGAAATTGCGATAAAAGATAAGCTTGTAAATATTGTAGTTAAATAATAGATACCGGCTTTAATAAGGCAGTCTAAAAGTTATTAGATTGCCTTATTTAAATTTTGACTGAAGTTAAAATAAAATAGACTGTCTTTTAACGACAGTCTATTTTTTTATCTGTATCAATTTTGTTTTTTTAATCTAATTTTATCGGGCTTATTCTTCGCAGTGTTGCTACGACGTCTTTTACTGTTTCGATGGTGTAGTCGATGTCGGCTTCTGTGTTTTCTCGTCCGAGTGAAAATCGTATAGAACCGTGAGCTCTTTCCGGATTGTTGCCGATTGCCATAATGACTGGGCT
>JAXJQT010000382.1:0-2414 GCA_036311025.1 Spirochaetota bacterium | reverse complement strand
GTACGTGCCGTGATTTACCTTGTAGATATAAACGACTTTGCGGCTTGCAATGAAATCTACGGCAATTTTTTTGCGGATGTCGATGCTCCGGCACGTACAACTATTGCAGTTAATGCACTTCCTAAAAATGCAAAGATTGAAATAGAAGTGACCGCATTTCGGGAAAACTAATTTTTTTGATTAAGAATATCTTCTACAGAAACATTATTGGTTTTGTGTTCTACATAATAGCAGCTGATTTTTTCACACATTTCGGCTGCTTCTTTTTCTGTAGTTCTGCTAAAAATTCTCATTTTCTTCCATAAAATCGTCTCAATTTCTTCAAGTGTTATCGACGAGATATTTCGTGACAGATGAAAATATTGATATTTTGATGAGTCTCTTACGACTATTTGTTTTTCTCGCAATATCTGAAACAACATCGTAAGTTCATCTCGAGAAATATTTAATTCATACGAGAAATCATCAAGCGTAATTCCCTTGCCGGATTTTTTAAAATTGTCGTTGAGTTTTTTTATTATGTAGATAATGATTCCCAAATCATACAAAAGAAATTTTCGTGTCATCGGCTGTTGTATATAACGCTTTTCTTGCCATACACGAATCAATTCCACGCCGAACAGCAACACCAGCCAATTCAGATAAATCCATACAAATGCAAAAACTACCGCTGCAACCGACCCATAAATCATCCAATTACTAATCGCAATTTTTGTGTAATAAGAAAAGAATGAACGGAATATCAACCAAAACAGCGATGACAATGATGCGACAAGCAGTGCTTTGAAAAAATTTACTCTGACATTCGGAATTGCATAATAAATAAGAAAAAAGAATAATTCCAATAATACAAAAGATACTATTGTCGAGTAAAAACGGCTTAACTGAGGAAATATCGGCAACAAAAGTGAATCGAGAATCCCGGAATAATAAAAGTAGCCAATTAAAAGAAACGGCAAAAAACTTAAAAAAGCCCAATAAATCAAAATACGTTGTAAATATGAATGCTTGCCTCGTGCTTGCCAAATGCGATTTACTTGATTGTCAATTGTAAGAAACAGACTCAACGACATATAAATCAAACCGACTACACCTACAAGCCCTATAGTTCCTACATTGGAAATAAATGAATCAACTATCTTGAGCAAATCTGCCGAAACATCCGGCAACATATAGTCTAATAAAATCTTAGAGATTTTGCCTTTGTATTCCGAAAATGCCGGAAAAATGGATGAAATGTAAACAAAAACAGCCGACACCGGAATCAAAGAAAATATTGTTTTAAAAGCAAGACCGTTGGCTACTATCATTGCTTCATCTTTTAAGAATTCTTTTAATGTACAAAAAATTACATTCCATATTTTTACGATTAAATCGTATATGTGTCTTAATATTTTTAATGGTTTGTTTGCTTTCATATTTTCTTTAAATCATGAAGTGAATCTGACGGCAACAAATCTGACACCGAAAAGATTCGATATTCACCTTTTTTATTTGCACATATTACAGGGAAATCGTTACCAAACTCTGTCATAAATTGTCGACACACTCCGCACGGCGGCAAAAAGTCATCACTGTCAAGACCTACTACGGCAACCGCACGAATTTTTCTTTTACCGGTACAAACCAACTTGGAAATTGCACTGATTTCTGCACATATGCCGGCCGGATATGAACGATTTTCGATATTGCAACCGCTGAAAATCTCACCGTTTTCCGACATTACAGCAGCACCGACTCTGAAATTAGAATACGGAGAATAGCTATATTTGCCGGCATCAGAGGCGGCTTCTAATATTTTCTCCAGCTCTTCTATTTTTACTTGATTGTATTCAACTGACATTAAGCCTCCTCAAAATAATATGATATTTTATATTTTTTTATTTAATTTTTAATGTCACTATAAATGACTTTCTCCTATTTGACAATGAATAAAATTACTGTTATCTTTTTTGAAATTTAATCTAATTCAAAACATCTATAAAACAATCAAAGTGAGGGAGAAATTGAAATTTTCAGATATTTATAATGCAAAAAAAGGAAAACACATCATATCGTATGAAGTTTTTCCTCCTAAAAATAATATGGACTTTGCCGGTTTGTATCAAACAATCGAGGAATTAAAAGATATTAATCCGGATTATGTTTCGGTTACTTACGGTGCAGGCGGCAGCAACCGAGACAAAACTTTGGAAATTGCTTCTACAATCAAAAACAAAATGGGAATAGAAGTTGCGGCACATTTGACTTGTGTGAATGCAACAGTTCAAGACACAGACTTAATGTTGGAACGTTTTAAAAAAGAGAATATAGAAAACATTTTGGCATTGCGAGGAGATCCTCCTTACGGACAAGAAAATTTTACACAGACAATCGGCGGATTTGCTTATGCCAGCGACTTGATTAAACATATC
>JAXJQT010000381.1:0-2199 GCA_036311025.1 Spirochaetota bacterium | reverse complement strand
TTTCTTTTTTTATTAAAAAAAAATCGTTATATATAGATTAGAAAAAAAAATTCTTGCAATAATTGCAATCAATCTAATAAAAAAGTTTAACAAAGTAAAACGGTTTCTGTAATTTTTTACCCATGGGGATGAAACGTTGCATGCACATCTTTTAGTTCTTCCAGTGTAAGATGTGTATAAATTTGAGTTGTAGAAAGATTTGAATGTCCTAAAAGTGTTTGAACTGTTTTGATATCTGCTCCGTTTTGCAATAGATACGTTGCAAATGAATGACGTAATGTGTGTGGTGATACATTCTTGTAAATCGCTGTATTTGTTATTCGTTGATTTAAAATATTTCTGATACTTCTGTCACTCAATCTGCCGCCTCGATTATTCAATAAAAGAGCATTTTCATAGGGATGCGGCTTAAAAGTATTTCTGACACTCAGATAGTCGCTCATAATTTTCTCACATCGCCGGTGAAATAATACAATACGTTCTTTGTTCCCTTTTCCGACAATGCGAATTTCACGCATTTTATGAGAAATATCGGTAATGTTGATTGAGACAAGCTCCGCCACACGCAGCCCAGCCGCAAAAAGTAATTCTATGATTAATTTATCTCTGTAATCCAAGTTTGTTTTGCATTCAAAATCAACCAATTCTTTTACTTCTCGTTCAAATAAAAAATTAGGCAAATGTTCCGGTTTCTTTTGTGATTCTATTTCCAGTATTCCGGCCGTATCTTTATAACCGGTACGACATAGAAAACGAATATAAGTTTTTATTCCCGACAAAATCCTGTTGATAGATGTCTTACTCAAGCCCTTGTGGTTACATTCCGCCAAAAAGGCACGCATATTTTGTCTTTCTATAGATTCTATTTCAAGATTTTCACTTTCTAAAAAATTAAAAAACATACTTACATCCCTTATGTATGCTTCGACTGTCTTTTCAGACAATCCTTTTTGGGAATGCAAGTATGTTATAAATGATTCTAATGATTCATTTTTATTCATTAGAGTATTCTTCCAATACCTTATAACCGCAATTTTTTTCGTCTACACAAACTTTGTAGTTGCCGTGAACTTTATCATTTTTTTCGATGAGGAATTTTCCGCATTTAGGACACTTTTGTTCCAACGGCTTGTTCCATACCACAAAGTCACATTCAGGATAGTTTGTACATCCGTAGAATTCCTTTCCTCGCGGTCCTTTTTTTCTCGGTATAATCTTTCCGTTACAACCATCTACCGGACACGATGCCAACGGAATTGTTTTTGCATTTCGACATGCCGGGAAGTTTGTACAAGCCAAGAAGAAACCATATTTCCCCAATTTCTTCACCATCGCAGAATTACACTTATCACAGATTTCATCTGTCTCTTCATCAAAAACTTTCTTGTGGTCTTCAAGTTTTTTAGAAGCTTCTTCCAAACTATGCTTAAACGGCTCATAAAAATCATGCAACATTATCAAATGGTCAAACTTACCGTTTGCAATTTCGTCAAGCTGGTTTTCGAGTTTTGCCGTAAAGTCAATATTTACTATATTAGAAAATGAATTTACTATTATATCGTTTACGAGTTTGCCGAGTTGCGTCGGCTCTATTTGTTTTGCTTTTTTTACGACATAGTATCTATCCAACAAAGTCGAAATAATCGGTGCATACGTCGACGGTCGCCCTATTCCGTTATCTTCAAGGAATTTAATAATCGATGCATCCGTAAAACGTGGTTGCGGTTGTGTAAAATGCTGTTCTGCAACCAAATCTTTCTTTGGCAATTCTTCATTTTCTGTCAATGTCGGAAGCTTGATACTTTTGGCTTCCTTTGATTTCAGAAAATCAAGACAAATATTAAATCCTTTAAAAGTCATTTTTGAACTGGTAATGCGGAATGTATAATTGCCGTTTTGTATATTTATAGATTCAGACAAATATTCCGCCGGCTTCATTTGAGAAGCAACAAATCGTTCCCATATAATGGAATAAAGCTTAAATTGTTCGGCAGTCAAATATTTTTTCATGCTCTCCGGAGTTCTTTTTACTGATGTCGGACGGATTGCCTCATGTGCATCTTGAGCACCGGTTTTCTTTGTATAAATAACCGGACTTTCCGGTAAATATTCCGCCGGATAAGTATTTGAAATATATTCACGCACCTCTGCAAGCCCTACATCGGAAATTCGTGTCGAGTCAGTTCTCATATAGGTAAT
>JAXJQT010000380.1:0-2195 GCA_036311025.1 Spirochaetota bacterium | reverse complement strand
ATATTGATATGAATCAGCAGAATTTTCATTCTCTCGGAGAATATGTATCAGCAGATGAATTGAAATATCGTTCTGAATTGATTGGAAAATTGACTATTAATACTATTGTTATTGATAAGCTTTCTAAAGGTAACGGTATTTCTCAAGAATTTTTCCGTGTTGCTTATGTAGAAAAAATGATTCCGTCAAAAGTTTTAAGAGATATTGTTGAAAGTAAGGAATTCAGAGATTTGATTCCTGCACAGTATTTAAGCAAAGAAGGTGCTACGGCAAAAGTTTTGGCAGAAGGTGAAAAGGTTACATTTAATGCGTTTGCTATTAAAAACTTGCTGGAATTGTGGAGTGAAGGAAAATTGACTCCGGTACAAAAAGCTTGGCTTGTAGGTGCAGACGGACGAGTGTTGGACTGATATGGAAATAAAAGTTATATCGCCGTTACCGCAAAAATATTTACCGGTTTCGGCGTGCCTGTTGGGGATTGATACAAAATATTCGGGAAGCAACAATTTGTGTGCTTCCCTTTTTCATTTAATAAAAGCCGGTTATTTTATTCCGATACCGTTTTGTCCGGAGCAACTCGGAGGTTTGGGAACACCGCGTTGTAAATCTGAAATCAAGGATAAGAAAGTTATAATGGAAAACGGAACAGATGTGACTTCGGAGTTTTATCGCGGTGCAGAGGAGTCTGTCAAAATATTGGATTTGTATACTGATATTAAATTTGTGCTTTTGAAAGGATGTTCTCCGAGTTGCGGAGTGGGTGAGGTTTATGACGGGAGCTTTTCGAAAAGGAAAATTAGCGGTAACGGAATTACGGCACAACTACTTATTGATAACGGCTATCATTGTATTAACTGTGATGATTTTTTTCAGTCTTTGCAGCCGGGCTATTATCTGGGGTTAGCTGAAAAATACAGTACGACGCCTTTTAGTGATTCACAGATAAAAGCTAACGGTTGTTTTTATTGCTGTTGATTTATTTGTCTGATGAAAAGAATATTATTTTCATTAAAAATATCGGGAAGCCAAGGCATTTTTATTTTGTCGGCAACTTTCGGTTCAAACCTTTTTGATGTGATTTGGAATTCACAAATTCCGGTTCCGATATTTTCATGTATTTCGCCGGTAATAACAACGCCGCAAGAAAATAATGAAGCTTGCATGTCATAACCGAAATTCCAGTGTAATCGAATGTTTTCATTGTTACGAACAAAATACCCTCCGGCGACCAGCATTCCGTTTCGATAAAAATCAAAACCGGAATCTGCAAATGTAAGTTCGTATTTTAACTGTGAAACATCGGAAGCAATGTTTTTTCCTTTGAAAAATAATATTTCCCATTTGCCTGTGCTGTTTTCGGATAAAGGTACGTTACGCCATGAAATATTGCTTCTGTCACGATTTGCATTTTTTAGTATGTCTGATATTTGTGTATTATCACTTCGCAGATTTACGAATTGTTGTATCGGATAAAAGCCGCCTTCAATATCTTCATAAATCATTTCATATTTTCCTTGCGGTAAAGTAATGGAATCGTGCTTTGTACTATATATATCGAAACTGTTTTGCGGACGAAAATATATTTGTGAAAAACTATCCGGGATTTTCATTCTTACGGTAGATTGCTTATCGGTTGTATTGTGACTTTCGTATGATAAACGTGATAAGAAGAATAAATTAATTTTGCGATCTACGGTAATATCTTTTGATTCATAGCCGTCACATGTCAATGAAAATGTTTTTCCCGATTCTTTTAAGTCGAGGTAACAATATCCGTCAGAGTCAGTTTTGAAATCTGCAAGTTTTGCGTTGTTTATCGGACGCAAAGTGTGTGCATCGGCAACTTTTACGATGATTGTTTTGTGTTTGTTTCTGTAACGGTTTTCAGTCTTACGGTTTAAAACAAAACGAACATTTTCGAGATTATCAAGAATGATTTCGTTGGTTTCTTTGTCGTGAAAGTGAAGTCCTTTTGCGGAAGAATATTTGAAATATACGACGGAGTTTGCGGGTAAATTGCCGATTTTTTTGTTTGTATAAAATGCAGTATCTGAATATTCTTCAGGGATTACGGCATTTTTTTCTATGTAACCTTTCTTTTGGTCGGCAATTTCTATTTGCAAAATATTTCCTATCATTGCCGCTGTCTCAAATTCGTCGAGTATTTTCACTTTTGCACCATTGCCGAGACGTAT
>JAXJQT010000379.1:0-1430 GCA_036311025.1 Spirochaetota bacterium | reverse complement strand
GCATTATATAAATTAGGAATAATTTATTTTGATTTCAAAAAATATGCCGATGCTAAAAAGCTTTTTTCATTACTAAGAAATGAAAATCCCAATGATTATAAAATTTATTATTACCTCGGCGTAATTGATAAAAACGAAGGAAACAGCAAGTCTGCCATTACGAATTTAGAAAAAGCGACTCGTGATAAAGATTTTAAAGTAAAAGCACTTACTGAACGCGGTATGGTTTACGCTGCCGGAGGCAAGCATGAACTTGCGGTAATAGAATTTGAGCGTGCTATAAATAATCTTAACGGTGAAAGTCAAAACTTTGTTTTAAATCTTCGTTACAGTCTTGCAAATTCTTACGAATCTTTGCGTGATATTCACAATGCAGTAAAACAATGGCAAATAATTTTATCCGTAAAGCCGAATTTTAAAAATGTCGGTGAAAAGTTAGCTATTTATCAAGATTCTACAATGGACGATTCCATGAAAGATTTTATGACTGCCACAAATGAAGATTTTTTAGAAATTTGTCAAAATATCGCCATCGCAAAAGAGCATAGCGTGGAAGAACTAAACACTATCGACAACGGTGAATGTATCGAAATGCTCGTAAGTGAAAATAATAACGGTTGGATTAATTTAAAAAAGAAATTAAAAATTATGCGAATTTACAGAAGCTGCGACCCAATCGATGAAAGACAAGTTCGTGAAATAGCCGACTTCATAAAGTCTAAAGACTACTTCAAAGCTTTCATTATTTCATCCGGTGGCTTTACGGAACGTGCTATTACGTTTGCACAAGAAAGACCGTTAGAACTAATCGATAAAAATGAGTTGCAAAAGATACTCAAAAATATTAGTGTCTAGTAAATTCTAGATATAAAGGTAATTATTTTGAAAGAATTACTCAAAAACATACTTTCGAATCAATGCTTAGTCGCTGCTGCATTAAGCTGGTTCATTGCACAGTTAATAAAAATTATAGTCGAGCTTTCTAAAAGAACGAAATTCAGAACCAGAGATTTTATTCTGAGAGCTCTTGTCGGTACCGGCGGTATGCCGTCTAGCCATACAGCTACAGTTACGGCTGTGACAGTCGGAATAGCATTTGAGCATGGTGTAACCTCTTCTATATTTGCATTTGCTTGTATTTTTACCTTTGTTACCATACGTGACGCTACCGGAGTACGTTTATCAGCCGGTCATCAAGCTCATAGTATTAATCAAATTATTTCATCAATTCCCGAGTGTGACAAAATTAAAAAAGTAAAAGAAGTTCGCGGTCATACAGTTATTCAATGTTTTGTCGGAATGCTTATTGGACTTTTAGTATCCTTGGGATTGTTTTTATTTTAATTTTTAATTTTGGGATTTAGCGATGAATATCGTAGTAAAACTTAGTTCAAACTTAATTAATCCGGCTAATGCTATCGATGTGGTAG
>JAXJQT010000378.1:0-4199 GCA_036311025.1 Spirochaetota bacterium | reverse complement strand
CTCTATCATTGAATGACGGGACTTATAAAATATTTTTAAACACAGCGGCGGATGACTTGACTTTGCTTGACCCGGAATTGAAGTTATTTTATGATTACATCCGGCGTGGAACAGCAGACTCCACACTTACAGAGAAGATTGATGACTCAATAACAGAACTGAAAGAAGACAGAGAAACGAGGCGTAAATATATGACATATACAACAAGAATTGCAGAAGCAAAAAGCGAAGCTCGTGAAGAAGGCATAAAATACGGTATTTCTTTGGGAGCACAACAAAAAGCTGTTGAAACTGCAAAAACTTTATTAGATTTTGGTGATTCGATTGAAAGAGTATCAAAAGTTACCGGATTGTCAGTTGAGGAAATAGAAAAGTTGTAACGGTGAGCATATGAAATATGCGAACAGTGATGAGTTCCGTAAGGAACGAACGAAGTATTTAACGCCAGTTAAATACCGAGCAAAAGCAATGACAACACATAAAAAAGGAGACATTAAACTTTCGACAGGAAAGCTTTATGTCTCCTTATCGTAATCACGGTTTACAGTCCGCATTTTACAAAATGCTCTTGTAGTTTTTCCTGGTATAACTGCGGATTTTTATAATAGCTCTCAGCATGTCCGGCACCTTCTATTATCTGCATTTCGCCGTCCGGGCAATTTTTATAAATTTCTTCGCACATATATGTCGGCACGAAAGTATCAGCACTTCCGTGAATTAACAAAATCGGCACTGTCGACTTTTTCACTTCTTCTGTCGCACTGCATTCTGTGTAATCATATCCGGCTGTCATACGAGCAATCACTGATGTTAAATGTAACAAGGGGAACGCCGGCAAGTGATAAGTATTTTTCAGTACAGATTTAAAAACATCCCACGGTGACGTAAATCCGCAATCTGCCACCACGCCGCATACATTTTCCGGCAATTTCAGTCCTGTCATCATCAAAGTCGTTGCTGCACCCATTGAAGTCCCATGCACAAGAATCTTTTGTTCACGTCCGAATCGTTCATTTAAATATTCAATCCATTTTAATGAGTCGTAGCGTTCCAATACGCCGAAACCGATATATTTTCCTTCACTTTCTCCGTGTGCTCTGTGGTCTACCAACAGCAATTGAAAATTATTTTCTAAATAATATTTTGCAAGGCTTGTGTAATCTCTGACAGAATTGCTTGTATAACCATGCAAACAAATCACTGTTCCGCGTGCGTTTTTTACCGGGAAGAAATTCCCTATCAATTTTAATCCGTCATTACTCAATATTATCAAGCGTTCATGTACTTGTTGCCAAAGCCATTCTCTGTCGCTTTGTATCTGCGGAATATATTCTTCCCAACTCGTTCCTGCCATATCCAGAGTCCTTTCAATGTCCGTTTGTGTTCTAAGCAATGTGCGGCGTACAAAATATACGGCCAACGCAATTTCAAATAAAACTACCAACAAAAAAACAGTAACTATAATTTTTACAGTCATTCCTACATCCCTATATTTAATCGATTATTTTTAGCCCGTCATACTCTCAACTATAAGCTTACTTTGACATAAAAAAAGTGTACCTGCGAAAACTCTTTCAACTTTTTTGCTGGTACACTCAAGTGTAACATTCTCTTTTTTATAGCAATAAAATTAGTATGCAACTCTATAAGTTTTCCATTCACCGCTATCCAACTTGAATTTAACATTTTCGCAAGTTAAATCTTTATATTCCAAAACACCATCAATTTCAACAAGCTTTGACTCGTTATACACAAAGTTTATCTTTTTATCTTCTACTGATTTTACTTTTCCGCTAAAAACAGTTGTTGTTGTTTTTCCAACTTTAGTTTTATATTTGATTGCGTCTTTATCTGTTAATTCAATAATATGAGTAACACCATTTTCTTCACACTGCCAAGAACCACCGGTCAAATATAATTCCATTCCGGCATCAGTACAACTACTAAACAACATCATTGCCGCAATACACACTGCAGCTAAAATAATAGAAATTTTCTTTGTCATATAAAACTCCTGTTTAAAATAAATTAGGACAGCATATACAATATTTTAATTAACTCATCAATAGCTTATCAAGATTTGCTTATTCACGCTGTTTTCTACATTGCGGCGTTGATACATAAACAAAATCGCAACTTTTTCACCAAGTTTTACATCCTCTGCAAAAGGATTCACCGCAAATTTGTCATAATCAGAATATGCAAAATCAAGTCTGGCATTTGTCACTCCACCGTTTTGTTCCAATGCCGCACGATGAGCTTCTTTGTCGTAATTATGCTTATACCAATCTGGGAATCCACCTTTTTTTCCGCTGCGAATAAAATCAAAACGCAACAATTCATAAACTACTTTGCTTTGTTCATCATGGCAATCTTTTACGAAACCTGCTAAATATTCAAACCAAAAAGTTTCCTTGTGAGGAACATCAAACACATTTTGTTTTTTTGCAACGCCTGCAAGTTTACTAAAGAAATTCCAAAAGCCAAAAATCTTACCGATGTAATTCATTGTGTTTTCAAAAGCTTCGCTGTTCCAATATGAGTCCACCAAAGTTTCTACATCTTTTAAAAACATCATATCGTGGTAGGACATATAGGGCGTAGAAAAAGTTTCATAAGGCGGATTTTCCATCCACTTCCAATTATTAGCAATCGCAAATTGTTCCATATTAGTTCCGTGAAGAACTTTCAAAAATCCAAGTTGCAACGCATCAGGTTTTAGCGCCATTGTAAAATCAAAGGATTTTCCAAAACTTTCTAAATCTTCAAAAGGAAGCCCCGCAATTAAATCCAAGTGACTGTGAATTGTCCGCGGAATTCGTTTAATATTTTCTGCCAATTTTTCTGTTCCGCAAGAACGACCAACTGCTTCAAGGGTTTTTTTGTTACTACTTTGAACACCAATTTCAAACTGCATTACGCCAGCTGGAACTTTTTGCAAAAACGCCAACGCTTCTTCATCTAAAAATTCTGCTTCAATTTCAAAATGGAACATTGTTTTGCCATTGTGATGAGCCAAAATATATTCCCAAATTGCAATGTATCGCTTGCTTTGCAAATTATAAGTTCTGTCTACAAATTTTACCAAACGCACATTTGCATCTAAAAAACGCTGAATATCTTCAAAAACTCGTTCCAAAGGCATAAAACGAACACGCTTATCCAAAGACGACATACAATAAGAACAACTAAAAGGACAACCGCGACTTGATTCGTAATAATAAATGCGATTATCTGGGTCAGTAATTTGTGGATAAGCAAAAGGCAAATCAGACAAATCTTGAATCAATTCACGATTTCCACCAAAAACTATCTGTTCACCAAGTTTTGTATAAATTCCATTAACATTTTTAATATTTTCAAGAAACAACTTTCCGTCAAAATCATAATTCCCGTTTTCATCGGCAAACAACTTTTCATAAATACACGCAATTTCTTTTACAGTTGCTTCGCCTTCGCCACACATAACAAAATCAAGGCTGCTTAATTTTTTAAGATAACCTTCTGCGTAAAATCCCGCTTCCGGCCCGCCGGCACCAATCACGCATTTTGGCAAAATCTTTTTTACATCATAAATTAACTTTTGAATAATTTCCGCATTCCAGATATATGTAGAAAATAAAACTACATCCGGATTATGTGACGCAATTCCTCTTAAAATATCTTGCACATTTTGATTAATCGTCCATTCACCAAAATTCACAATTTCTAATCTATCAACATAATGACAAATTGAACGAACAGCTAAATTAGTGTGATTGTAACAAGCATTAACAGCACAAAGTAGAATTTTCATAAGTTAATCTTCTTCCGGAAGTTCAATAAGGAAAGCTCCGATATTGTAATCTTTCAATGTTATAAGTGCGTCATTCATTTTATCTTTATCCGAAAAAGGTCCCATAACAACTTTATAGAAAAATCCCGAAGATGTCTTTTTAGGATAAATGTGGAGTTCACCTATATTTTCCGTTTTTATTTGTTCTATTTGCAATAGAGCGTTTTTTTCTTCCGAATAGGAGCCCAGTTGTAAATAAAGCCCTTCCGGTAACATATTATTTTCTTTTGTCAGATTAATCGATGATTTTATATCCGCTTCTATCGTACTTAACAAATTATCATTATCATTTTTATCGATAGATACCATTTTCAATTCTTTGCCCGATTGATTTATCTTTTTCAATTAGTCAGCTGCTTTTTTT
>JAXJQT010000377.1:0-2548 GCA_036311025.1 Spirochaetota bacterium | reverse complement strand
CCACGAAACAGTTCTCGTAAATCAAGTAATGAATATCTTGCAAGATGAAGATTTTTTCATTTTTGTATGCGGCGGAAAGGGAAGCTTTGCCTGCATACTTGATGCAAACATAGACTTTGAAAAAACAAAAATTACAATATTTCCGTGCGGTGCTACAAATGACAACCTCAAAATATTCAGTCGCAAAGCAATACCGCATTTTACAAATATTCCTCAATTAATCAACGGTACGACATTGCATTTAGATTATATAAAAACCACCGCCGGCAATGCATTTAATACGGTATCCTGCGGTTATTCTTCAAAAATCATAGAAATTCACAAAAAGTTCGCTTTCTTTTCAATATTCAATCCGTCACTTATATGGTTCATAGCCGGATTTTTCGGGATAGTATCATATAAAGCAAGTAATTTTCAATTAACGATTGATGACAACGACTACAGTGGGTATTACCACGAGATAATATGTGCCAACGGTAACACGCAAGGAGGCGGAGTATTTCTCGGTAAAGAAATCAAAGCAGATGACGGATTATTAAATTTTATTCTGATTCCCGAAATGAATGTATTCAGTCTGATAAAAACGGTTATTGGATTTTACACTCACAATCCAAAGCTTTTTAATAAGAAAGTAGTGCGTTTCAGCGGGAAGAAGTTTTCTTTTTCAAAAGTTGATAAAAACAAAAAAATGAAAGTAAACTTTGACGGCGAATTAAAAAACACATCGAAAATAGACGGCGAAATAATCCCCAATAAACTGCCGTTTGTAGTTCCGCAAGAAATAGCTGAAAAATACAAACAAAAGTCAGGAGCCGAAAATGCCTAATAACTCTCGCAATAAAAAACAACGTACATCCTCATTTACCATTTTGATAATGGGAATAATGAATATCGTGACATTACTTTATGCTCCTAATATTTCACGAGATTTATTTACCTTTGCAATTGTCAGTTCTGCAATTTCAATGATTATTATTTTGCTATTCAGATATGTCTTTTCTGTTTCAAATACTATTTGGAATATTGCCATTACGTTGATAATAATCGTACAAGGTTTTATTTGGAATTTTTATCATAAAAATGGTTTGATGTTACATTTTCTTCTTGTACTGGCAGGACTTTTTTCTTCCTTTTTATCTGATTCAAAAATTAATAAGCACACTATATTTATGACGATAGGAGCCTATTTTTTCTTTGCAATATTGATTGTATTCAAACTCATCGATTATACTTACAACATTGTCCCATTCTTAATGCTGAGTTTAGGCGTACTTTTTACGCAATTACAACTGATGTTTTTAGTCGGACAACTCACTCATTACAAAAAAATCATATCAGGTAATACCGAAAGTTCGCAGAGTATGTTGCGATTGATAGAACGTAAAAAAATGGAAGCTGAAAATGCAAACAATGCAAAATCTACTTTTTTGGCAAATATGAGTCACGAAATCCGTACGCCTATCAATGCAATTTTAGGATTGGACGAAATAATTTTAAGAGAGTGTAAAGAACAAAAGATTCTTGATTACGCAAAAAATATCAACAATGCAGGCAAAATGCTTTTATCACTTGTAAATGATATTTTAGATTTTTCCAAAATCGAGAACGGAAAAATGAAAATTGCCCCGAATGAATATTCACTTTTTTCATTATTAAATGACATCGTTGCTATTATGCAACTAAACGCAAAAGAAAAAGGTCTGATACTTAAAACTGACTTTTCTCCGAAATTACCTTCTATATTGTACGGAGATGAAATCCGACTTAAGCAAATAATAACCAATTTACTCACGAATGCGGTAAAATATACAGAAAAGGGCAGTATTACTTTCAAAATTGACCATACAGACATAGAAGACGATAAAATATTTCTTAATGTAAAAATAATTGATACCGGCATAGGAATAAAGCCGGAAAATATTTCAAAGCTGTTTAATAAATTTGAAAGAATAGATGAAAATAAAAACATAGAAGGTACCGGGCTGGGAATCAATATTACGGAAAATCTCTTGAATCTGATGGGAAGCCATTTGAATATTGACAGTCAATACGGAGTAGGTTCGACTTTTTCATTTGAGCTGGAACAAAAAGTAATTGACCGGACTACACTCGACGACGCCAATCTTTTTGATGATGAAATAAAAGAGTCTTTTGCAATGACTTTCACGGCAGAAAAGGCAAAACTTTTGATTGTCGATGATAACGAAATGAATCTTTTTGTGGCAAAGGAACTGTTAAAACATACAAAAATGCAAATCACGACAGTAAACAGCGGCAAGAAATGTTTAGAAGTTTCCCGTGACAATTTGTTTGATATAATCTTGATGGATCATATGATGCCCGACATAGACGGTTTGGAAACATTGAAAATATTACGTTCCGATGAAAATTATATTTCTCAAAATACTCCGGTAATCGCACTTACGGCAAATGCCATCTACGGGGCGAAAGAGTTTTATTTAAATGCCGGATTTGATGATTATTTGACAAAGCCGTTGGAATACAAAAAAATAGAAGATACTTTATTGAAATTTCTTAAGAAAGACTT
>JAXJQT010000376.1:0-3805 GCA_036311025.1 Spirochaetota bacterium | reverse complement strand
TGTTGAAGAACATTTAGTAAAAGGAAATATAATCGACAGATTGTTGTTCGAAGAACCGTCAGTAAAAAAGAAAGTTCAAACTCAACATGATATGTCTTTCTACAAAAAACAAATGCGTATTGCATTGCGTAACTGCGGTATTATCGACCCTGAAGATATTGTTGAATATATCGCAAACAAAGGTTACCAAGCTTTAGGAAAAGTACTTACCAGTATGACACCTGAAGAAGCAATCAAAGAATTAACAGATTCAGGTCTACGCGGTCGCGGTGGTGCCGGATTCCCTACAGGTTTGAAATGGGGATTTGCAGCAAAAGAAAAAAATCCTGAAAAATTCATTCTTTGTAATGCCGATGAAGGTGACCCGGGTGCATTCATGGACAGTTCTATTATGGAAGGTGACCCTAACTCTATTATCGAAGCAATGGCAATCGGTGCGTATGCAATCGGTGCAAGCAAAGGTTTTGTATATATTCGTGCTGAATATCCTTTGGCAATCGAACGTCTTGAAATTGCGATTAAACAAGCTAAAGAATTAGGTTTATTAGGTGAAAACATTTTAGGTACAGGATTTAACTTTGACCTGGAATTAAAATACGGTGCCGGTGCATTTGTTTGTGGAGAAGAAACAGCATTGATTCACTCTATCGAAGGATGCCGCGGTGAGCCTACTACAAAACCTCCTTTCCCAGCTGTAAGCGGTTTGTGGGAAAAACCAAGTGTTGTAAACAACGTAGAAACTTACGCTAACATCCCTTGGATTTTCTTAAACGGTGCTGCTGCATTTGCTGCTATCGGTGACGGAAAATCAAAAGGAACAAAAGTATTTGCTCTTTCCGGTCAGATTAATAACGTAGGTCTTGTAGAAGTTCCTATGGGTACAACTTTACGTGAAATCATTTACGAAATCGGTGGAGGAATTACCGGCGGACTTGAATTTAAAGCCGTTCAAACAGGTGGACCTTCAGGTGGATGTATCACAAAAGAAAATCTTGACACACCTATCACTTATGAATCATTACTTGAAATCGGTTCTATGATGGGATCCGGTGGTATGATTGTATTAAGTGAAAAAGACTGTATGGTAAACATCGCAAAATTCTATCTTGAATTTACTGTAGATGAATCATGCGGAAGATGTACTCCATGTCGTGTAGGAAACAAACGATTATTAGAAATTTTGGAAAAAATCACTAACGGTAACGGAACAGAAGAAGATTTGGCTGAATTGAAAACTCTTTCTGAAACAATCAGAGACACATCTCTTTGCGGATTGGGACAAACAGCTCCGAACCCTGTTTTAAGTACATTAAAATATTTTGAAGATGAATATATTGCTCATGTTAAGGATAAAAAATGTCCTGCAGGTGTATGTCAAAAACTCGTAACTTACGAAGTTATTGCAGACAAATGTAAAGGATGTACAGCTTGTGCAAGAGTTTGTCCTGTAGGTGCAATTGCCGGTACAGTAAAAGAACCACACGTTATCGATACTAAAAAATGTATCAAATGTGGTGCTTGTATTGAAAAATGTAAGTTCAATGCAATTGTAAAAAATTAAGGAGGTGTAAAACATGGCGTTAGTAAATCTTACTATAAATGGTGAAAAAGTAGAGGTTGAGGCTGGTTCTACTATCCTTGCAGCTGCTAAAAAACTTAATATAAAAATACCGACATTGTGTCACATGAATTTACATGCGGTAAATGTTGAACACACAAATGCATCTTGTCGTGTTTGTGTAGTAGAAGTAGAAGGCAGAAGAAATCTGGCTCCTGCATGTGCCACTCCTGTAATGGAAGGAATGGTAATCAAAACAAACTCTAAAAGAGTTTTAAGTGCAAGAAAAAAAGTTTTGGAATTGTTGCTTTCAGATCATCCTTTTGATTGTTTGACTTGTGACAAATCTACAGCTTGTGATTTGCAGTCTTTGGCTAATGAATACGGAATCAACGTAAACATTTACAAAGGATTTGAACAATCAAACTATGATTTAGACACATCAAGTCCTTCTATTATCCGTGATCCGGCTAAATGTGTAATGTGTCGTCGTTGTGAAACAGTTTGTAACAAAGTACAAACTGTAGGTGTATTGACAGGATTCGGTCGTGGATTCCCTGCAGTTGTAAGTCCTGCTGAAATGGGACCGCTTTCTAATACACAATGTACATTCTGCGGACAGTGTGTAGCTGTTTGTCCTACAGGTGCTCTTACAGAAAAATCATACATCAACGATGTATGGGATGAAATCAACGATGAAAACAAAACTGTAGTTGTACAAGTTGCACCTGCAATTCGTGTTGCAATCGGAGAAGAATTCGGTATGCCTGCCGGAACTTCTGTTACTAAAAAACTTGCTGCAGCATTGAAGAAACTTGGTTTTGATGCTGTATTTGATACAGATTTCAGTGCAGATTTAACTATTATGGAAGAATCAGCAGAATTGATTGAACGTGTAACAAAAGGTGAAAATCTTCCTATTTTGACATCTTGCTGTCCGGGATGGATTAACTTCATCGAAAGTCAGTTCCCTGATATGTTAAATCTTCCTTCATCTTGTAAATCACCTCAACAGATGTTCGGTGCTATTGCAAAATCTTACTATGCACAGAAAATCGGTAAAGATGCAAAAGATATGGTAGTAGTTTCTATCATGCCTTGTCTTGCTAAAAAATATGAATGTTCAAGAGACGAGCTTGCAGTTAATAACATTGCAGATGTAGACTATTCTCTTTCTACAAGAGAACTTGCTAAAATGCTTAAGAGTGCCGGTATCGACTTGAATGATATGCCTGAAGATTCTTTTGAAGATCCAATGGGAGAATCTACAGGTGCTGCAGATATTTTTGCATCATCAGGCGGTGTATTGGAAGCTGCATTACGTACTGCTTATGAAAAAATCACAGGCAAAACTCTTGACTGCGTAGATTTCAAAGAAGTTCGTGGTTTGGAAGGTACTAAAGAAGCAACTGTAAAAGTCGGAGATTTGGAACTTAACGTAGCTGTAGTATCCGGATTGGGTAATGCAAGAAAGATTCTTGAAAAAATCAAGAATGGTGAAGCTAACTACCATGCAGTAGAAGTTATGGCTTGTCCTGGCGGATGTATCAACGGTGGCGGTCAACCATATCACCACGGAAACTCTGAAATTATCACAAAGAGAATGGAAGCTATCTATGCTGAAGATGCAGGAAAAGCTGTGAGAAAGTCTCATGAAAATGAATCAATCAAGACTTTGTACAAAGAATTCTTGGGTGAACCTTTGGGACACAAATCTCACGAATTACTTCATACTCATTACAAAGCTAAATAATTTTAGTTAGTATATTTGAGGCAGTCATTTGACTGCCTCTTTTTTATCTTGTCAATCTTGATAAAATCTCATTAAGGTATTTATCGAAATTTTTTGTAACTACAAATTTTAAATCTGTATAAAATTTTTCCTGTTCGTCAGCATCCATATCTATAGGAATAAAAAATCTGATTGCATCTATATCTAAAGCTTTCGAAATATTTGCTAATGTTTTATCACTCGGCCACGACAATGCAAGCTCAATGCTTTTTATCATTGCTTCCGAAATATTTGCTTTTTCTGCAAGTTCAAACTGAGTTAATTTTTGTTCTTTTCTGAGTTTTTTTAAATTTTTGGCTAATCGCATTTGAAGTTCTGATTTCATTCTCCCATTATAAAAATTATAGTCTCTCAACTACATAGAATAATAATATCCATTTCATAAGGAAAGATATTTACATTATATGAAAAGTATAATAAAGTTATCTAGTATATTGCTAGGGTTAGTACAATTA
>JAXJQT010000375.1:0-2354 GCA_036311025.1 Spirochaetota bacterium | reverse complement strand
TCATGCGACTTTGTGTATCAAGACACCTGAAAGTAATGCAGATACGGCGTTTATCACGATTGAGGGAGTAGGAAAGAATATTGCGTATTTTTCGTTGGATGACATCCGTGACAACGACGACACGGCGTATGTAATGCGTTGTAAGGATATCACCGCCGAACAAATTAATGAAATTGTAGAGTTTGCACAAAAACAAATCGGCAAACCGTACAACACAAACTTTATCAAAAAAGAGGAGGAAGAAAGTTTTTACTGTACACAACTTGTTTGGGCTGCGTACAAAGCCGCCGGAATCGAAATTGATTTTAATGCAAATGAAATTAACGACTACGGTGTAGTATTGGCAACGGATATTTACAAAAGTCCGAATTTAAAATTAGTAAAATACAGCGATTAAGAAAAAAATAAAAAGGAGACAAATATGTCTAAAAAAATTATGAAAGTTCTTGTAACATTAGCGACAGTCGTAATGATTGTATCATGTACGGCAACAACAGATGAAAACACAAATGTATTGAATACAGTGACAAATGAAGCGGTTTATTATGAAAATGCGTCATTGTCATTGGCAAAGTTAGTAGCGGAAACTTATTTGATAGAACATGAAACTATCAATGATTGGGAAAATACGACACTTGCCGAACCGTATCCGCTGTACAATCCGGCAACAGACGTGATTACTTACCTTGAATATCCGGTAATAAAAGACGGGAAACGCAAAGGTTACATAATGGTAACATTGAAAGAAGACGAGCCACGCGTAGTAGAAGCATCAGAAAACAGCGAAATGACAAACTATGAAGCACTTGCGAATAAAGCCGGAACAGCTGACATAAAAGCTATCAGATTTTCATTTGCGTCATTCGTAGCAGAAGACCCGACAATCAGCCGAAGCGGAAACCGTAAAGTATTGGCAGCATTGGGAAATATAGAGCATGAAATAGAAATCGGCGAAGTATCCAGAAGTGGAAGTAGCTATGAAGAAATCGTCAACAATTACAAAGAACGTGTAGAAAAAAACGGTGGATTCCTCGATATAAACAAAGATGTATATGAAGCCAACAAAGAATGGATAGCCTACCGTAACGGACAAAGAAGTCGTGGGGATGTAAGCGATGCGGATTTATCTCCGATTGTAACGGAAATAAAGAATAGTTCATATTTACCGATAGTAGACCAATTTGATGTAAATACAAAAACCGAAAAAATCGAATTATCTGGATGTGTACCGACAGCAGGGGCTATAGCTATTGCATATTATGCAAAGAGATTTAATAATAAAGCTTTGTTTGGAGGTAAATTGCCACCTAGTTCTTTTGTATTTAAAGGCGGTTATCTTGATGCTGCTAGTGATGTAAATAAGGAATTTATTGATATTGTAATGGATTTAAGAAGTCGTTTAGGAATGACAGGTAAAAGTGCTATCACAAGTGACCTACCGGAAGCTGTAGCAGGATATATGAAAAATAAGGGATTTACCTCTGTAGGAATAAAAGAAGATTGTAAAAAGGAATATTCCGGGAAATCATGGTGTTGTCAAGATTTTGTAGAATTGGAACGAGCTTTGCACAGAAGCAATCCTGTATTCTTATCTTATTTAACTGATAAAAAAGACGATGAAAGTGGGCATTGTGTTGTTGTTTATAAAGCTGAAATTCAACGAGATTGGGCTGGGAATTTTAAAGAATGTACTTATTATATAAATATAGGTTGGCAGAATAACGCTTTTAGATCTGTAACAACTTGGGATTATAATATTAAATACTTTGTTACATTAGATGTAAATTAAAAGGAGTTTATTGTGAAAAAGAATTTTCTGTTTATAATATTTTTATTAGTTATAATTTCTTGTGATTATAACCCATGTAACGAAGTTCTACCGGAAGGTTGTATTTTCCCCAAAATTTATTGGATAAAGTTTTATCCTGAAAAAGTAAAAATAGGTGATACCGTTACAATAATTTATGAAAAAGAAAATAAAGAAACGGTTGAAGGACTTAATTATAATACGGATTTTGAGGTTACCTCTGCCGGAGAGATGAAATACGTTGGTAATTATTCGGAAATCTCTTTGAATTATCCTAATGAAGAATCAAGAATAACAAAGGGATTCACTTGCATTTGTCCTGAAAAAAACAGTGAAGAGAATGGAATAGAAGTAACTCATTTTATTTCTTTAACAGAACAACTTACATCATCTGCAAAATCGAAAATAATAGAATTAAAATTCAAAATACCTGAAAATGCTAGAAGTGGTTATGTCTGGACAATAGATCCAATGCATTTTGCAAAAGGTGGCTGTTTCTCCGACGAAAAACTCATCATTGTCGACGAAACCGGCAACGAGATAACAG
>JAXJQT010000374.1:0-2709 GCA_036311025.1 Spirochaetota bacterium | reverse complement strand
CATTTAAATAACTGGAAAAAACCGACAACTCATCTACCGTAGGCAAATGTCCGTATATCAAAAGATAAGCAGTTTCCACAAATGTAGAATTGTTTGCCAGTTCTTCTATAGGAATTCCGCGATAACGTAAAATTCCCTGTTGACCGTCTACAAAAGAAATTGCACTTTTATAAGCACTTGTATTTTGATAACCGGGATCATAAGTAATCAATCCGGTTTCCGCTCGTAAGTTACTGATATCAAGTCCGGGATTTCCGCCGGTTCCGTGAATAATTCCCAACTTATGTATTTGTCCGTCATAATGTAATTCTGCGTTTGTTGTCATAATAGACCTCCTTAAAGTTATCCAAAATGCGACTTCCACTTTTTGGGGGTTTACTTAATAATTTAAGAAAATTGCATGCAGTTTTATCAACTTAACTTTTTTTAAAGTTAAATCTTGCAATTTATAAAAAATAGTGATTTAAAAATTTTCTTACTTAACCATTATATAAGGTAAATTGTCAAGAAAACTTGACATATATACGAAAATAAAGTTCATACCTTTTAGCATAATTTCATTATAATAAATGATTTAATTACAAAACTTTTATCGAAAAATGTGCTAGATATGTTTTTTCTATAACGAAAGAACTTGTCTACTCTTCATTTTTGACGATTATTAGAAAATAGATTATAAAATCCGAATAAAATAATTGATTCCGACAGACAGATATTAAATATTGAAGGACTTTTAATGAATACATCACAAAAAAACACCGCAAAACAAGCAGCCGTTGATGCATCTTTTATAGATAAACTGCTGGAATTTTTCACGGGAAAGAACAATGAAGAACGTCTAAAAGAAAAACAATTAAAAAACATTGCTCACAATCTTTCTCAGAATTCAAAATTCTTTAACACGAGAAAAATGCTTATTCAACCGGCATTTTCTTCACTGGTATATACAGTTTTCCGTAATTCCCAACAGATTGCAAAATATTTTGACTTAAAAAATCACCGTTCGTCTATTAAAGAATTTTTGATTGATTCAATGCTTGATAAAAAAGCTAAAGAACTGAAAGAAGAGCTTGAATCCGACAAAATCATCGATTACGTGCGAACATCTCAAGACCCGGCAAAAGCCATTGCCGTCGTACAAAAACGTTTAAAGCAATTCGTCGCTTACTTTGATAACAAAAAAGCAGCCGAAATAAACCATACTTACAATCAGATTTGCAATCTTGCATCTATTATCTGCTATGAGTGGTATTTTTTTATTCGCAAATTCGACTCTTCAATCAGTGAATCAAATCTTACTTATTCTCCGTCATTTGCTCATTTGGAAGGAAAATATGTCAGTGAAGATTTGATTGCCATAAATGACGAACTTAACGGAATAAATCTAAACGACGATTTTGAAAACGTTTTCCATTACTTGGAAGAAGTTTCTCATGACAAAGGGATTTGTACTTGTCTGAAGAAAACAATTGATAATCTTAAAAAACTCAAAAGTCACGGAAGCATGACAAAAATGATTTGTCTTATTACCGAAGACCCGTATTTTAAACCAAAATCATTTTCTACCAACGAAAAGATTCTTGCCGATTACTTGAAAAAAATCCAAGACCTTACAAAGCAAACATTAAAAGAAGTAATTGCGATATTGAATCGTGACAAAGTCAATGATTTGGTTTCCCAAATTTTCAATTCTACAATTATTTCACGAATGAAAAACTATTCTTCTCGCTTGTCTGATTTTCTTACAAGCAAAGGCGTTCCGTCGACTCTGGATTATATAGACCCGCTCAATTACATAAACGCGTTCTTGGTCGATATCTGTCAAGGTGAAATCAAAGAACGAATCGATATGCTGGTAATCAAAGGCGAATGGAAAACATCCGAAACATCACGAGAATTTGTTGCTGTTTTGGATGACATAAATAAAATGATAAGAAAAGTTGCAGATTTTGATATTCGTTGCGGTGAAGAAGGAATTTACGGTAAAGATTTGCGTCGTCATTCCGTTGTAGTAAAAGATTCTGCGACAAAAGCGTCCGTTCGTCGTACCGTTGAAGAAATTAACAATGAAGCACTTGAAATCATTAATGAAACAGTCGTTCTTTGTGTCGAAATCGGTAAAGCTTTAAAAACTCTTATCGAAGATTACAATCTTAACGTGCCTATATTAATCGTTAATTTCAAAAAGATTAAATGGACGTTCAGCGATGATGATTTTAACAGTGATATGGTCGCAATTTATAAAAAAGTAGCGAACATGGTAAACGTTTTAAAACGTTACATTAAAAAGAAATAATAAGGATATTTAAGTATGGAAGTTTTTTCTTTTACCTCCGGCGAGGATATGCCGTCACAGTATTTTGATAAAAAAGGGAACTTCGTGGGAGCTCCGAAAAAAGGTGACGGAATCATAAGAGTTCGTCTTGAAAAAAGCGGTCGCGGCGGAAAAACAGTTACGATAGCTGCCGGATTTGATTTGTCTGATGATATTAATGAATTGTGCAGTGCATTAAAAAAGAAAGCCGGTTGCGGCGGAAGTGCAAAAAACGGAAGTATCGAAATTCAAGGCGACAAACGTGAACTTGTAATGCAATTTTTAAAAGACAAAGGTGTTAATATTGAACATATTTCTGAACTTAACGCTGAGTTGCTTTTAGCTTTTCTTGAAAAAGTTAACAATAAAAATTCTTAAAAAGAGGGATTAATATG
>JAXJQT010000373.1:0-1814 GCA_036311025.1 Spirochaetota bacterium | reverse complement strand
CTATTTGTGTCAACACGGATATACAGTAGAAGAAGTAAATACTATTTTACAAAAGAAAAGCGGACTTTTGGGATTGTTTGAAAAAACAAGTGACATGAGAGACGTTATCGATGCAGACGAAAGCGGTGACGAAAGAGGACAACTTGCATTAAGCGTATGGCTTACACGTGTAAAAAAATACATCGGTGGATATTTTGCAGAACTCGGTCGTGTAGATTACCTTGTATTTACCGGCGGAATCGGTGAAAGAAGCTTCAAATTGCGTGACAGAATTTGCAAAGACCTAGAAATCTTGGGAATCAAATTCGACAAAGCTGAAAACGACAAATACGAAGGAGAAGAAGGTGTTATCTCTGCTGCTGATTCAAAAGTAAAAGTTCTTGTTGTTCCTACAAACGAAGAATTACAAATCGCAAAAGACGCATTCAGAATCACACAATAATTTTTTAGTCAGACTTAATAACTGCGTTGCATTATAAAAATTTTGCAATGCAGTTTTTTTTATCAAGAGGAAAAAAATGAAACGAACTTTGAAAGCTTTATTTTTATTATGTACATTTGTGGTCATGTCTATGTGCACATCTTGTTTATTGTTTCCGCATCATCACCATCATGAAAGACCGCATCATGAAAAGCGAATAAAGAAACATCGTCCGCCTAAAAAAGCACGACGAATGGCACCGCCTCAACACGAAAGACATCATCGACGTAAATAAAATTAAGTTCTCCGAAAATCGCAGAACCGGAATAAAAAAAATCCATGTCAGCTTAACCGCTTTCATGGATTTTTTATTTTTGGAGATGAGGGGAGTTGAACCCCTGTCTTACAAGCCCGCCTGGAGCTCTCTACATGCTTAGTCTTTGTTTAATCTTAGAATCAAAACAGGTACAAAAACAAAACCAATCTCGATTAGCAGCCTCTAAAGTTTAACTCTGCGGCCGAAGCAACCGCAAAGCGATTCTTGTTTGTCTGACGGTAATCCTTCCGAGTACAAGACTAAACTCTTCCGGTACCGTAGCTGCGGTTAGGCAGCTAATGCAAAATTATCGTTTGCAATTATTAAAAGCACGGCTTTTTAAGTGCTACCGTCCACTGCATGCAAGACATCCCGACCAGAAACCGCAATCGAACCCGGTGCATCCCCGATTGGTGTCATATTTATTATTGCCGAAACTCTTTTTTGATTCGGTCTAATTCCCTTTTATTGTCTCTGTCACGAATTGTCTCTCGTTTATCGTATAATTTTTTACCTTTTACAAGAGCAATCGTAACTTTTACAAGACTGTCTTTCAAAAAAACAGCCAACGGCACAGCTGTATTTCCCTTTTCGGTAATTCCTCGCAAGATTTCACGAATTTCTTTTTTATGCAAAAGAAGTTTTCTGATTCTAAGCGGCTCATGATTATGAATGTTACCTTGACTGTATTCAGAAATATTCATTCCTTTAATGAACAATTCCTCATCCTTATCAATCAAATATGCTTCCCCGATACTGCACTTTCCGGCTTTTATAGATTTTACTTCCGTACCTTGAAGCACAATTCCGGCTTCATATTTTTCCAGAATCTCATATTCAAAATTCGCTTTCTTGTTATATACAATCTGTTTTATCGCCATATCCGTTGTCTTATATATAATTTCCTTTCACAAAGCAAGAACACTTGATTAAATTCCTGCAATATTTCTTACCGATTCAATCAATTCTAACGCTCTTTGTTCAGACTTCGCTTCTGCAAATACACGCACAATAGGCTCAGTATTACTTTTGCGAATCAAAACCCAGCTGTCATCAAAATCAAGTCGCAAACCGTCG
>JAXJQT010000372.1:0-5361 GCA_036311025.1 Spirochaetota bacterium | reverse complement strand
TTTGTAAGGTGCTTTCAAATTTACAATTTCGGCTTGAAGAACAACCGCTGTAAATACCGGCAACGAAGAAGTCTCCCACTTTTAATGAACCTTTTAAGATAAGGGCAGAAGCAACTGCACCACGACCCGGATCAACTTTTGATTCAAGAACAAAACCTGAAGCTCTGACTTTGTAAGGTGCTTTCAAATTTACAATTTCGGCTTGAAGAACAACAGTTTCTAAAAGTTCATCGATACCGATATTTTTCAATGCACTGATGTTACAGTACATTGTAGTTCCACCCCATTCTTCAGGTAACAGACCATAGTCACTTAATTGTTGTTTTACTTTGTCTGGATTTGCATCCGGTTTATCACATTTGTTTATAGCAACAATTATAGGAACATCGGCTTGTTTTGCATGGTCGATAGCTTCAATAGTTTGAGGCATAACCCCGTCATCTGCAGCTACTACAAGTATAACTATATCCGTAACTTGTGCACCTCTTGCACGCATCATGGTAAATGCTTCGTGTCCCGGAGTATCGATAAACGTAATTATTTCGCCATTTTCAAGAGTAACACTGTACGCACCTATATGCTGTGTTATTCCGCCGGATTCTGTAGATGCCTTGTCGGAATGACGAATTGCGTCAAGTAATTTTGTTTTACCGTGGTCAACATGTCCCATAACTGTGACTATAGGAGGACGTTTTTGCATTTCTGATTCATCACTTTTTTCTTCTTCGATGACTGTTTCATCATATAAAGATACAATATTTACTTTACAGTTAAATTCTGAAGCCACGATTGCTGCGGTTTCAGCATCAATTGTATCATTGATAGTAAACATCGACCCTAATGCTATTAATTTAGAAATTACAACATTGGCTTTTAAATTCATTTTTTTAGCCAATTCACTTACACTGATAACGTTAAGTATATCAATGCTTTCAGGGACTGCGTTTACGTTTATTTTTTCTTCTTTTCTCTTATAAACAATTTCTTGTTCCTGTTTATTAGAGAAGAAAGTTTTTTTATCATCATTTTTTCTATTGTTTTCTTTCTTTCTTGAACGAGTTTTATCATTAGAAGCAACGGTAAGATCCAATTTCGGTTGTCTGAAACCGTTGTTTTGTCCCGGACGATTTCCTGCAAAAGGTTTGGAATCTCGTTGTTGATTGTTGAATCCGTTATTTCTATTATTATTAAACGGTCTTTTGTCACCAAATTGCTGATTTTGACCGTTATTGTTTCTATTGTTGTTAAATGGTCGTCTTTCACCGAATTGTTGGTTTTGACCGTTATTGTTTCTATAGTTATTAGAACGACCGTTATTTTGATTGTAATTTTGTCTAGGAGGATACTTATTGTATTCTCTGTTCTCTCTGTTTTGATAATTATTTCGAGGGTGCGAAGAAAAATCGTTATTTGAGTAATTTTTCTTTTCATCATCCTTTTTGAAATTTTCTGTTTTTACAGTTTCTGTTTGTTCTGCAATATTAGTTTTAATTTCTTTTGGCTGTTCTGCTACTGTAGGTACAGGACTCCCTGCAGAAGAAGGTGTTGCAGATTTTTTAATTATCACCTTTTTTGCCGGAGCAGCAGACTTTGCTGTTGCTGCAGCTTGAGTAGGCGTGCTCTTTTTTCTTATAAGAATTTTTTTATGACTTTCTTCATTTTTGTTTAATTCATTTTTGTCTTGTTCTGACATAGCATCTCCATAAAGAAATTAACGAAATAAAATAACATCACTCAGTTTTTTATTTTTTCAAGAATCTATAATCCTAATGTAGAGAGTGATGTATTTACCTTACTTAAATAATCAAAGCAGTTTCAAGTTTAGAAAGATTTATAAATCGCTTTATTTTATATAAAAAAACGAAGAAATTCAATCTATTTATTCTTTCGCAAACTCAATTTCTACTCCACATCTTGAACATTTTGTTTCATTGACAGAAATAGGAGCTCCACAATCCGGACAATAATAAATATCGATACCGCAATTCGGACATTTTTCTGCATTTTCTGACAATGCAGCTCCACATTCAGGACACTGAGAATCTTCATCAATAATATCGAAATTCTCATCTATATAATCTTGCAGTTCTTTTGCCATTTCAGATGTTATTCCTGGAAGAGTAGAGAAGTCTTCAATTTTGATTAATTCTTCAACTGAATAAATTTTATTCTTTGTAAGAACTGCTTTAATCTCATCTTTGATTTCCAAATCATCAAGCATATAGTCATCATTGTTTGCTGAAATTTCTTCTGTTGTTTCAGGTGTTTCTTCAATGATTTCTTCTTCGATAACTTCTTCATTTTCCGGTATTTGACGGAATAATTCTTCAGCTCTTTGAAGTTGATCTATTATCAGGTTATTTTCAAGAGCTTCGGCTTTAGTCATTACCTCGATTTTCCAGCCAGAGATTTTTTTTTGCAAGATTTATATTCGCACCTCTGATTCCTATAGCAAATGAAAGTTGACTTTCTTCCATAACTGCTATTGCTGTTTTTTCTTCTTCGTTTGTAATTACAACATCTATTACTTCTGCCGGCGTCAATGCATTTGCAATGAAGATTTTAGGATTTGCAGACCATTGTATTACATCTATTTTTTCACCGGACAATTCTTTTGTTATATTTTGTATTCTGTTACCTTTAGTTCCGACACAAGCACCTACAGGGTCGATTTCACTTTTTTCTGTATAAACGGCAACTTTAGTTCTGTAGCCGGCATCACGTTGAATTTCTTTTATTTTAATTGTTTCATCATTCAACTCAGGAATCTCTAACATCAATAATTTTTTAACGAAAGCTTCATTGCGACGACTCAATCTGATTAAAATATTTCCACGTCTATCCGGATCTACTCTGTTGATGATAGTTTTTATTCTGTCGCCTGAAGAGTAACTGTCAAGTTCCAACGGAGACTGATCTTTTTCTAATAAAATTCCTTCAGGTTCTTGGTCTCCTAAATTTACAAATATAGTTCCGTCTTTAATACGTTGAACAAATCCGACAATAATTTCGCCTTCTTTTCTTTTGAAATTAGACAATTTTGTATTTTTCTCAATTTCTTTTAATTTCTGGAGAATTGTTTGTTTTGCAGAATGAATTGCTAAGTGACCGAACTCTTTAGGGTCGCAAGGGATTTCTAATTTATCTCCCAACTTAGCTGTCGGAGAATATTTTATAGCTTCCGACAATTCAATTTCGTACAAATCATCATCAAGTTCTTCAACAACTTCCTTGACTGAACAAACTGTAAAAGTATAACCGTCGGTTACTTTCATAGAAAAATTCTCAAGAGTTCCATAGTATTTTTTGTACGCATTAGTTAATGCCATTTCTATAGTCTCTAGGATTAATTCTTCGTTTATTCCTTTTTCCTGGTTAATATCCTTAATTGCTGCCGAAAGATTTAATGTCATTTTTTTCTCCTGAATAAATTCTAACAGTTAATTAATTTATCAGCACAAAGCTGCTTTTTTTATATCTTTTATAAGAATTACTTCTTTTTTAATTGTTTTATCTTTGTTTGTTATATCTAAAAATAACTTATCATCTTCTGTTCCGTTACATATTCCGATAAAACTGTTTTCCATGCATGAAATGTACATTTTTTTACCTTTAAATAAATTAAATTCTTTAATAAATTTAATTTTTCTGAATATTCCCGGACTTGATATTTCTAATAAGAAGTTCTCACCCAAGAAATCAAGATTTTCCAAAATAGGCGATACAATATCGTTTAATTTTGCTATTGATTCAATTCCCATTTTCTCGCTGTCATGATTAAATACAAACAGGCTTACGATTTTATTTTTTCCTTTTTGTATTTCGATATCTACAAGATGAAAACCTTCTTTTAACAAAAGTTCTTCAATTCCTTGCTCTATAACTAAAAACTCTTTTGTTTTGATTTTATCTTGCATTATATGTTTTTACCTCTTACTAAAAATAGCTTTGATGTATAAAAAAAGAGTCTTCTGAAAAGACTCTCTCTTTAAAAAGCCATAATAATTTACACTGTGTATAATACAAAAAAAATAATCAGTCAATTCTTTTTTTGATGATTACAAGATACTTTAATCTAAAGACAATCATTAAGAAATGAAGTTAATTATTTTTAAAGTGGCTTCAATCGCAGCTGTGTTCTGGTCATGATTCAGACCTTTTGTTGTAATCTTTTTCATCTTACCGTCGGCCTGTTCTACTTCCCAAGTGATTACAGCTTGTACCATTGCATTTGTTCGTCCTCCGGGAGGGATTTCGACTGTATAATCAATGAGTTTCGGTATTTGAATTTCAAATTGTATCAAGATTTTTTTCAAAGCATTCATAAATGCGTCATATCCACCGTCACCTTGAGCAGCTTCTTCAGCTTCTTTGTCACGAAAAGAACAACGAACGTTAGCTATAGATTTTAGCTTATATGTAGAGTTGATTGAAAAATTTAATACTTTGAAATCATTATTTGCCTTAGTTTCAAAGATATCATTAATAATAAACGGTAAGTCTGTGGCAAAAACTGTTTTTTTATTGTCTCCGAGCTCAATTATTGTTTGCAACAAAATATTTTTCTTTTCTTCGGATAATGAAATACCGAGTTCCTTTAAATTCATTTCAAGATTTGCTTTACCCGAAAGTTTTCCCAAAGCATACTCTCTGTGTCGCCCGAAACGCTCCGGTTTTAGATTGTTTACATACAAATCGCCTTTTTTATCACCGTCAGCATGTACTCCGGCAGTTTGAGTAAAAATATTTTTACCGTAAATCGCTTTGTTTGCCGGCATTCGTTGCCCGCTGAAAGTTTCTACGTACTTTGAAGCAGTGAATAATTCTTTTTCATCTATATTAGTTTGTACATCAAGAAAATCTTTTATACTTACACAAACTTCATCAAGTGAAGCGTTTCCGGCACGTTCTCCCATTCCGTTTACTGCCAGATGTACGCCTTTTGCACCGGCTTTTATTGCTGCTAAAGCATTCGCGGTTCCCAGGCCGTAGTCATTGTGCGGATGAAAGTCAAAATGTAGAGTAGGGTATCTTTCCACAATTTCTTTGATGTTTTCAAATACAGAAAATGGATTCATAATTCCGAGAGTATCCGGCAACATTATTCTTTTAATTGGGAAGTTTTTTAAGAAATCTATTTGAGAGAATAAATATTCCGGCGAGTTGATAATACCGTTTGAAAAATCTTCAAGATACACATTTACATTGATATTTTTACTGAAAGCATATTCTAATGTTCGTTCAATATCATTTTGATGTTCTTTTTGTGTCTTTTTTAACTGTTGTTCACAATGTTTAAGTGAACCTTTAGTCAATAAATTGATGCATTTCACGCCGCTTTGTACAGCCCAATTTATAGAC
>JAXJQT010000371.1:0-7094 GCA_036311025.1 Spirochaetota bacterium | reverse complement strand
CTCTTACAAATAGTTGTTCAAGACTCTTACAAATAGTTGTTCAAGACTCTTACAAATAGTTGTTCAAGACTCTTACAAATAGTTGTTCAAGACTCTTACAAATAGTTGTTTAAGACTCTTACAAATAAAAACCCCCGATTTCTCGGGGGAAAATAAATTAAAAAGAGATAAAAAGTTTAAGAAAACTATTTATTTTATTATTTAAAATACGCTACTGCGTTTTTGAAGATGTCCAATCCGGTATGTTCATCTACAATACCTTCAGTCCATCTCGGATGTAATTCTTTAGAGATATATGCTTCCGGATGAGGCATTAATCCTAAAACATTACCTTTTTCATTTGTAATACCGGCAATGTCGTAAACTGAACCGTTAGGATTTGCCGGGTAATCAACAGGGCTTCCGTCCGCTGTAGTATAACGCAACGCAACTTGACCGTTTTTCTTCAATCGTTCCAAAATGCTTTCGTCACGAGTTACAAGTTTTCCCTCTCCGTGGCGAACAGGAACGTAAAGTTTTTTCAAGCCTTTTAACCATGGAGATTTATCGTTTTCTACATCAAGATAAACCCAGCGGTCTTCAAATTTTCCGCTGTTATTGTCAATAAGGCCTACAACCGGCTCGTAAGAATTGTCAAAAGACGGAATAAGTCCGAGTTTTGTAATTACCTGAAAACCGTTACAAATACCGATAACAAGTTTGTCAGCTGCAATAAATTCTTTTACTTCATCAAAAAGATTATATTTTACAAGGTTTGCAAAAACTTTTCCTGAAGCGATATGGTCACCGAATGAAAATCCGCCCGGAAAACCAAGAATCTGATAATCATTCATCATTTTTTTATTTTCAATCAAATCTTCTAAGTGAACGATAGTAGCTTCAGCACCTGCTAAATCAAACGCCCATTTTAATTCTTTTTCTGCGTTAATACCGTAACCGGTTAATATTAATGCTTTTGGTTTCATTTTATTCCCCCATTAAAAATCAAGTGCTGTTTTCCAGCCGTCTTTCAAGTCAGCTAAAGTTTCTCTTACCAAAACGCCTTCTGCGTCTTTGATTTCTACAACATCGCTGTCGTTTGTTTCTCCCAACAAGATTGCGTTTTCAGCTCCGATTGTATCAAGGAATGCCTTTTCATTTGCACTGTCTACTGACACAAGAATTCTTGACGGAGATTCACTGAAAAGTTTTTCTTCTGCCGTAAGTTCGTTTCCGAGAACACTTACGTCAATAGTTGCTCCCGTATTTCCTGAGAATGCAGCTTCTGATAATGCAACAGCAAGTCCGCCGTCACTTAAATCGTGAGCACTGTCTAATAAACCTTTTTTCAATACTTCAGCTAATTTTTTGTACATTGCAAAAGTTTTTTCCGGATTGTCTACTGTCGGTACCAAACCGCCTGTAATTCCCAACATTTCAAAATATTCGGAAGCACCGAGTTCAGCTTTTGTTTTTCCGATTAAGTAAATCTTTTTGCCCGGTTTTTTGAAATAGAATGAAACAGTTTTTGTAATATCATCGCTTTTTCCAGTAACGGTAAACAACAATGTAGGCAATACAGAAACTTTTTTACCGCCGCGGCGATAGTCATTTTTCATACTGTCTTTTCCGGAAATACAAGGACAATTATATGCAATACTGAAGTCATACAATGCTTCACAAGAACGTACCAATTGAGCCATTTTGTAAGTTCCGTCCGGAGTTGCTTCGCTCTGAACAGGGTCAGGCCAACAGAAGTTATCAAGACCAACAAGAGTATCCGGATTTGCTCCGAGTAAAATCGCCTGACGTACAGCTTCATCTATAACATTTGCTGTCATCTGGTATGTATCAAGTCGAGAATAACGAGGTGTCATTCCGTGAGTAATTACAAGTCCTTCGTTTTTATCAGGGAATACTTTTAGTACACCACCGTCAGACGGTCCGTCGTTTTCTTTTCCCGTAAAAGGTTTGTTTACTGTACGTGCCTGAACTTCGTGGTCGTACATACGAACCCAATTTTCTTTTGATGCTACATTAGGACGAGCAAGTAAAGTTTTCAAGAGCTCACCGTATCCGCAAACAATGTTACTTTCTGCTCTTTCTTGTTTCGGAGCAGTCCATTCTGCATCGATTTTTAAGCCCGGATTTCCTTCGTGCAACATTTCCAAATCAAGAGTAGATACTCTTTCACCGTTGTAGAAACATTCCAACATTCCGCTGTTAGTAAATTCTCCGATTACGTTTGCTTCTACGTCACGGCGTTTTGCCAATGCCAAAAATTCCGCTACTTTATCTTTAGGAACGGCAATAGACATTCTTTCTTGTGCCTCGGAAAGAAGGATTTCCCACGGTTTAAGTCCGGCATATTTTAACGGACATTTTTCCAAGTCCAATCTTGCACCGTTTGTGAATTGAGCCATTTCTCCGATAGAACTTGCAAGTCCGCCGGCTCCGTTATCTGTCAATCCGCTGTACATTCCGGCGTCACGTGCTTCCATCAAGAAGTCCAACATTTTCTTTTGTGTAATAGGGTCCCCGATTTGTACGGCAGATGTAGGAGATGTTTCTGTCAATTGTACAGATGAGAATGTCGCTCCGTGTATTCCGTCTTTTCCGATAAAACCACCGCACATTACGACTTGGTCGCCGGCTTGAACGTATTTTTCAAAGCTTTCTTTTCCGTTTACTTCTAACGGCATAAGTCCGCCGGTACCGCAGAAAACTAAAGGTTTTCCCAAGAATGACGGATCAAAAGTGATAGAACCGTTTACTGTAGGAATTCCTGATTCATTACCGCCGTCTTTTACTCCTCTGTGAACACCTCTGAAAATTCGGCGTGGATGCATTAAACCTTCAGGAACATTTTCATCTTCAGTGTAAGGGCTTCCGAAACAGAAAACATCTGTATTAAAAATCGGATACGCTCCCAATCCTGTTCCGATAATATCACGGTTTACACCTACGATTCCAGTCATCGCACCACCGTATGGGTCTAGTGCAGACGGAGAATTGTGAGTTTCTACTTTTACACAGTATGCGTAATCATCGTCAAATTTTACGACACCGGCATTGTCTTTGAAAAGTGACAATAAGTCGTCACGTTTTTCTTTGATTTTATCTGTAGAACCTTTGATATAAGTTTTGAAAAGATTCTTGATAGTTTTAGTTTCGTTACCGTCTTTATAATTAACTTCAGCAGCAAAAATTTTGTGCTTACAGTGTTCTGACCAAGTTTGACCGAAAAGTTCCAATTCTACATCTGTAGGGTCTGTAGGAAGTCCCATTTTTTCACGTGTAGCTTTTACGCTGTCTTTGCGGAAATATTCACGAATAGCGTGCATTTCTTCCAATGTTAACGAAAGAACTCTGTCGGCTGAAATTTTTTCCAATTCTGCATCGGAAACTTCCAAACTGATAGTTTCAAAATAAGGTTTTCCGGTAGTTTCCGGATGATATGAGAAATAATCAATCTCAGAGAATGACTCACGAGTGAAAATTCTGTAATCTTCGATTAATGTATTACAAAGAACATTTTCGGCAATGCTGATTTTTGCTTTTTCATCAGCTTTACCTTTAAAAAAGTAAACAGCAGATGAACGTACGTTTCCGAAATTAACATCTCTGCCGAGAATAAAGCTCATACCTCTGGCTGTTGTACGTCCGACATTATCAGTAACACCGTTTTTGTATGCAACTTCTATAGCGAAGTCATAATCAAGTTCTTTAGCATAAGCAAAACCTTCACGGCTTTCTTGATAAACAGCATCACACAATAAATCATTGCGAATTTGTTGTGCTTCTGCCGGAGTAAGTGTTTCGTTGATATTGTATGCTTTGATTGTTTCCAGTGAAGATAACTCTATTCCGGTATCTTCAAGAATTGTTTTTAATGTGCCAGCACTGTGACTGTCGCCGAATTGCGGCTTGTTTTTTATTTCAAATCGTAGCGTTTGCATTCTCCTGCTCCAGAAAAAAGATAAAAAGGTTATAAAGGAATAATGTGAAAAATGCAACTTTTTAATACTGTAGTTAGATTATAAAGCAGGCTGCAGAAAAAAATTATTCTTTGATACCGACAAGTTTTAATCCTTCATCCGTAATACCGCCGGGAAATGCTGCTTCGGTGTTTGTATCGCATATAATATAATGGTAAGCATTACATAAAAGTCCGACATCAATTTTGCCTTTTATAAAATTACCTAATGCTTTTAATATTCTTTTTTTACCCGTAAGCGAACCACGATAATATTCGAGATTCATATAATTAAACATTACTTCACTATAAACCATGCCGTCGTCATACTGAAAAAATCCCCAAGCATTCATATCACTTATATCACCGCTTTTTTTTATTCTTTCATGAGCCGTATCGTCAGTAATCCTTTTGAGAACAAACGCACCGCTGCAAAAACCGAATGTTTCGTTGTCATGTTTATTATATTGACAAACAATATCGCCGGGAACAAACGGAGTCGGAAATGCAAACCACAGTCCTTCGAAAACATCATAGGGAATATCAAAAATATTTGATGAATATCCTTCAATGTCATATTTACAAGGCAGATTGTCTTGATTGAAAGTTACGGTTATATGTTGCGTACTTTCAAACTTTTGTTTTTTTATACGATAAATACACGCCTGTCGCCATTCTTTCGACTCTTCTAAAAATGTAGTTTGTGCCGAATCAAATGTTTTAAAATGTTTATCCAAATTAAACCATTCATCATTCTCCTTCCATTCGAGCGTATATATCCGGTCGTTGGCAGGAACAAAAAAATCGTTAATAAGCAACGTTTCCGTATCAATATATTTCTTTAGATATTCATGGAGACTCGGCTGTGCTTTTGTATTAAAACGTTCGACGATTTCACAATCCGGCATTGTTTCGATAAGTTCTCTCCAGGCATTATGTTTTTCTGTTATTGTCGCATTGTCACTTTGATAAATAAGCCATGCAGCTTCAAGAGAGTCAAACTGATAATTTATTGCTTCTAAATGTTCTCTGATATCTTTTGAGTTTATAAATTGCAATATATTCATATACACCTGCCTTTGTGTGTGAAAAAATCAAATGCTATCATACAACTTTTGAATATTAACAGAAAACGAGAAGTCTGTTCTTTTTACCGGGAAAAGTTTGTATTTACTGTAAAAACGAGGTTTTATCCACATCTTTCTACCTACACGAAACACCTTTAAAACAACAACACAAGGCTTGAAGTAAAAAAAGAGTAATTCCCCTCGTGTTTTGTAAGCAAAAACAACCGCAAAATAAATTAAAGCAAACGGAAGAATGTTTAAAAACAGTTTACTTCCCAATTTTTTAAGATTTTTAGGAGAAACGCTTGTATTATGGTAGGAAGTGCACTTACATTTGCAAGAATCGGTATGAATTGTGAACCGATAGTAGTAGAAACAGATTTAAAAAAGGGATTACCCGGAATATCCGTGACAGGTATGTTGTCACAGGAAGCAAAAGAAGCCCGGGAGAGAATTACGCCGGCAATAACCAACAGCGGGTTTGATTTTCCGTCAAAAAAAATAACAATAAATTTTTCACCGGCTCAAACTCCGAAAATGGGAACCCATTATGATTTGGCAATGGCTGTATCGATTTTACGCAATCAAGAAGAATTAGATATTGCAGAAAACGCAGCTTTTTTCGGAGAGTTAAGTCTCGGCGGAGAGGTAAAATGGGTGAGAGGACTTTTGCCGCTGGCAGTAGAAGCGTGGAAATACGGTTGTGAAAAAATTTATATTCCTTATGAGAATCGCAATGAATTGTCTTGTATTCCGCCGGAAAAGATTGTACCTATCCGTCGACTGGAAGATATTGTAAATGAGAATACTTCAAAAAGTGATGAAACAGACATACGAATAACACCAAAGCTTGAAACGAAACATGAAGATTTCAGTGATATAAAAGGACAAGATGATTTGATTGCATATTTTCTGACGGCGGCAGCGGGAAATCATCATATGCTGGTAGTCGGACCTCCGGGTACGGGAAAAACAATGTGTGCCAGTCGTCTGCCGGGAATTATGCCGGATTTGACTGCCGAGGAAATAATTGATGTAAATATGATTTACTCTATCGCAAGTCAGTCATCTTCACATAGTCAGTGGGTATCCGAACGTCCTTTTCGAGCACCTCACAGTAACAGTTCCATGCGTGCATTAATCGGCGGCGGACCAAAAATTTTGCCTGGCGAAATATCGTTGGCACACAAGGGAATCTTATTCCTGGATGAATTTCTTGAATTTCATGCGGATGTATTGCAGGCATTGCGAACGGTTTTGGAAAGAAAAGAAGTTTTCTTATCGATGCGAAGCGGCTCGTCGATTTATCCGGCAGATTTTCTTTTGATAGCAGCGGCAAATCCTTGTCCGTGCGGATACTATGAAACACAAGGAATTTGTCGGTGTACAATGCACGATGTAATACGCTACCGCAGAAAATTGCAAAATCCACTTACGGACAGAATAGACATTCAGATTCAAACAGATTGCGTAAAGTACAAAACATTAAATACATATTCAAAATATAGTTCTGCCGAGATGAAATTGCTCGTTGAACATTTAAGAAAAAAACAATTAATCAGATATACCGGCGAAAACTTCTATTTAAACTCCGATATTCCGGCTGATAAAATACGACAATACTGCCCGATGTCGTTTGATGCCGAAAGATTACTGGAAAAAATAATGGACGAGAAAATTTTATCCGCACGGGGGTGTCATAAAATTTTACGATTGGCAAGAACATTGGCTGACTTTAATAATGAAGAAATTATAAATGAAGAAGATATAAAAAGAGCTTCACAAATGCGATGCCTCGATATTTCAGTGTAAGACGTGATTAAGGAAGAAGGAAATATGTATATGACACAAGAAAAAACAAATCGTAATTACAAAGATTCAGTCTTTGTCGATTTATTCGCACACGACATTACTGCGAAAGAGAATTTTATTTCTCTTTATAACGCCTTACATGAGACCAACCTCGACACAAAGACAACGGACGTTCAGCCGGTAATGCTGGAGCGTGTACTTTACATGAAATATTACAATGATATTGCAATGCTCATTGACGGAAAAATCGTCATTTTGAT
>JAXJQT010000370.1:0-2872 GCA_036311025.1 Spirochaetota bacterium | reverse complement strand
GAATTGTCATATACGTGCAATATGTCACAAAGTTCAATTAGTTTTTTTATGTTTGCTAATGAAGAAAAGTATCTACTTTTGATTTTTTCAATAGGAACTTCGTGGCCGCCGGACATAACACGAGCATTTACACGTTCAACATTGATTTGCGGATTTATGGTAAGTACAAAAATACATTTTATAAAAAACCCCTTTTCTTTTGCTTTTTTTAAAATATCTAATTTATAGGCAGATGAAAGAACTGTTTCGAAAGAAAAATCTTTCCCTGCTTCTATTGATTCATAGCGTTTTTTATCTACAAATTTCGCTGCTTCAATAACAGACATTCCTGTTGATTTTACAACATCATCGGCATTTGTATATGTTCCGACAGTTTCGAAAAATGAAGTTATTGTACTTTTACCGCTTCCGTTTGGTCCTGCAATTACAAGTACCATAGGTTTTTTGGGAGATTCTGACATGGCTTAGTTAATTGTAACAGTTTTTGTTAATCGGTCATATTCTGCGACTGGTTTTTTGCAAATTCTAGCTTTTTTTATAGCGTTTTTAACTGCATTTTCAGCTAATCTATCCATTTCAATTTCATTGGGCGTTAAAACTTCTGCTTTTGATTTTGCATTTACAACAGTAATAACTGTGGGGGTATTTCCGATTTTTATATTTAATTGTTTCATAGAAACCTCCGTTTAAAATATTACTATATTTTATTGTTTGTGTCACGAATCTTGACTGATTATCTAATGGAGCATAGAGAAAAGTTTCGGATAAAGGAGAATATGTTCTCCACGAGATTGACTGTCAACGGGAAATAGCAACAGTGTCTATAAAAGATTATGGGTAAGATATTTAAAACTTTTTTAAAAGACAAAAAAAAGACTTCTTGAAACGGCAATCTCAAGAAGTCAACTGTTAAAAAATGAATGATTTATTTTATTGAAGGATTACGATTCAATAAATGCTCTTAATTTGTCACTTCTAGATGAATGACGCAAACGAACTAACGCTTTTTTTTCAATCTGACGGATTCTCTCTTTTGTCAAATCATATTTTTCACCGATTTGCTTTAGGCTCATAGATTTGTTTCCGTTCAGTCCGTATCTATATTCGATGATTTGTTTTTCTTTTTCGGTTAATGTATTTAATACTTTGTTGATTGCTTCGTGTAATGCTTGTTTTTCAATTTCTTTTTCCGGAGTATCGTATTTTTCATCAGTGATAAAATCTGAAATACATGAAGATGTCTTTTTGTCTTCGTATGCCGGCGTTTCTAATGAGATTGTCTCTCTTGAAACATTCAACAGGTGTTGAACTAAGTCTTTGTCCATAGAAAGTTCTTTTGCTATTTCTTCCGGAGTCGGGTCGACATTATCACGCAATTCCATAATACGTTTTGTTTTTTCTATTTGTACTAATTCATTCGCACGATTCAACGGCAATCTTATAGCTCTGGAACGTTCACATATTGCTTTCAATATAGCTTGACGAATCCACCATACAGCATAGCTGATAAAGTGAAAACCACGTTCAACTTCAAATTTATCAATAGCCGTAATCAATCCCATATTTCCTTCATTGATTAAATCAGCCAGCGGTATTCCGCGATTTTTATATTTTTTTGCAACAGTAACGACAAAACGTAAATTTGCTCTGATTAATTTTTCTTTTGCTTTTTGGTCGCCGTTTCTTGCTGATACAGCTAATGTTTCTTCTTCCTCTCTTGTTAAAAGGGGAATCTTACTTATTTCATTTAAATAATAGGAAAGCGGTGAACTTCCTTTGTTTTCAGAATAAATAATTTGTTTTGCTTCATTCATTTTTAATACCTCGGGGTAGGGAATAGCATTCTAAATGCCAAAAGTGTTTTTATACTTGTAACTTGCTTATATATAACAAATTACAAGTTTAGTTAAATACTTATTTAAAAGCAAAATGTGTAATTTTTACACATCTTTTTGAGAAATGGAAAATATCCCTTGAAAAGTGTTTCAAAATTACACATGTTTTATTTTTACAAAAATTATTTTGTGTTTCTTATTGTAACAGTACGCAAATTATCTTTGTTTTTACCTATAAAAATACATTTTCCGGCTGTATTTCCTTGAATATCAAACATTTTTTCATCCCTTGAATTGATTTGCGTAAACAACTTTTTGTGATAAGCAGTCGCTTTGTATTCTTCAAGCGTGTGTTTATCGCCGTCGTAGTAAGCAAAAGAATCCAGAGTTTCCCCGGTGTGCGAGGACAAATATATTAGTCCCGCAGTTTTGGGAAGTCTTTTATTCCATGATATTGCGTAATAATTTTTGTTGGGTAATTTTTGCACAACAGGTTCCTCATCTTGTGTAAGCTTAAAAATAAAATTGAGATTTTCATTTTTACTTAACTCAACAGACGGTATTTCTACACTGTAATAGGCGGAACGATGAAAAATATTCAAAGTATAGCCGTGTGTACTTCCGCTTTCGACACAATGCAATTGCAATTTTTGCGGGAGCTTTTTTGTGTATTGCAGTCGCATTTGAGAAAAAGACAGATTACCGGGATTTCTGTTAAGATACGGAATTGCCGTCGTTACGGTGGATGAATTATTTGACGTATCTACCGCTGTTAATTGTAACTTACCGTTTATATCATTGCTGTTTTGATAACTCTCAAATATTTGGCTTTCCATGTAAATATTTGCAATCGGAAAGCGATTTTCAAAAAAATACTTTTCCTCCTTTGGTGTGATGAGAGTCAGTTCTTTTAAAGGTTCATCGAATTGAAAAATAATTTTGTCATCTGCAGAATAAAAAGTTCCGTAGAATTTCGGGGCATCAAGATCGATGATAGCCGGTGTTTTTTGCAAACAGCCGCACAATGATAAAAGTTG
>JAXJQT010000369.1:0-2833 GCA_036311025.1 Spirochaetota bacterium | reverse complement strand
GGTAAATAATATCTCTACTTGTAAAGTGAGCTCCCGCTTGGTCATCATAACTTTCAGAAAATCGTCTAACCAAATCTTCAAAAATATAACCACAATCAACAGCACTTATTTTTTCAGGACCAAGATAGCCTTTTTCTGAATTAAATTCTTTTATAACAAGATAAAGAGCTTCTGCTTCCACAAGGCGTTTTATGATGTTATCAAATTCAAACTTAGCAAGAATGTCTTGTACGTTTTCCGAAAATCCATGAATGTAATCTTTAAAATTTTCTTCAATATTTGCAGGGTCGTTTAGCAAACTTGTAAATGTAAATTTTGAAATATTATAAAATTGATAACCTGACGCTTTTCGTAAAAAAGCATCTTTTACCGCCATAGTTTTTACTCTTTCATATTGTTCAATAACAGCATTTTGAGTTGAAAGCAAACAATCATGGAATCTTTTTATAACTGTAAAAGGCAAAATCACTAAGCCGTATTCATGAGGTTTAAAAGGTCCTGCTAAAACATTTGCCACATTCCACATCATTGCAGATTTTTCTTGAATATTGATTCCAACATTTGAAATTAAATTGTCATTTTCTGTCATAATAACCACCTTTTTTCATTATATCATAGCCATTGTTGCAAATAACACTACACAATATATTTTTTAATTTTTTAACCACAGTAGCATGAATCCGTTTTGGTTAACATCACTAACCTTGGTGTCTTATAGGTGTAGACAAAATGAAAGCTATGCGATTGTTCTTAACACCAGAAACTCACAAAGTCCCGGGAGTTTGTTTGCCGACATCGACAGCCTTGTTGCAACTCAAAAACATGCGTGGTGAAAAGATTTACTTTGCTTGTTTATGTCCCCGTTTATCTCATTTTTTCAAATATTTTCTCACATTTTTCATCTTTTAAAAATGCATTTGACATTATTTATTTCTCAAAATATAATGCATTCGCTCTTTGTTATATCCATCGTTGAGAAAATATTTTATATTCAACAGTACATGTGGAATATACATTTTTGTAATTGCTAATATGACTGGAACTTTTGTTCGATTCTAAAATACAACTCAAATAAATCTAACCTTGAGCTGCTTATCGTTGATAGGCATCTTAATCAATAAGAGAAAGCAGTAAGCTTTTTCTTTGTTTTAATTTAATTTTTTTAAGAGAAGGGAAAACCCATGGGAAAAAAAATCTATGTAGGCAATATGAACTACAACACTACACAAGAAACTTTAGAAGCAACATTCGGTGAATTCGGAGCTGTTGCATCTGTAAAAATCATTACAGATCACGTTACAGGTCGTCCGAAAGGATTTGCTTTTATTGAGATGGAAACAGAAGAAGCAGCTCAAAATGCAATTAATGCACTTAACGGTAAAGATTTGGACGGAAGAGCTTTAAGAGTGAACGAAGCTCATGACAAACCTTTTAATAAAAGACCGGAATAAGCATTAATTAATGGTTTATTAATTTGATTTTATAAAGAGTGGTCAATTATACGACCGCTCTTTTTTTATTTTTAACAGAAAATATTTTTCAAATTATTAAATCTAAAATACGATAATATTAATACTTATTTGTTCAAAGGTTTGTGTAATGGCTGTTAAGAAAAAATTTTTACTGACTATATTCCTTATAATCGATATTCTTTTGGTTCTTATTTCTGCGGAAATAATTGCCTTAAAATTTTCATCATCTTCAAAAGCTTATGAAAAACAAGTGTTTGATAATGTTGTTAATAATAAATTATGGCAAGACAACGAGGATATTAAAAATATTCCTGACGGTATAATCAGAGTTATATGGTACAAAGGTGCAAACGATAAAACATTTGCTCCGGTTTTGTATGATACAGACCATTACAAAAAGAGTGATTTTTCCGCTCGTATATCACCGAATTCTCTAAATATATACAGAATGAAAAAAGATAAAGATGAATACATCGCCTGGATAAAGCCTTTTTCCGTGCAAGTATGTATGCGATATATTTTTATACCTGTTTTAGTGGCTGTTTTTGCTATAGTGTTTTTTAATTGTTTATTTATTTTGCTGTTCGTTCCCAAATTGCCGGATGAGCCTGTCAGTGAAGCAGAGGATGACGAAGACAATTTAGAAACAAAGACGTACGAGCTTACTCCAGAAGAGCTTGAAGGCTTATTGGCAAAAGATGATGATATGGATGAAAACTAGAAATAATCAGTCCATTTGCCTTTGTTTGTTTCGTGTGTAGTTAAATCTTTGCGTAATTTACTGATAAAATCTTCACGGCTTACATTTTGTGCTCCGTAGCGTGCCATGTTTTCTGTATAGGCTTGACAGTCGACGATATCCAGACCTAATGCCGGCATTTTTTCCGTAAGCGTTATAAACGCCGTTTTGGAGGCGTTGTCAGCACGGGAAAACATTGATTCTCCGAAGAAGTAATTTCCCAGTGACACACCGTACAAGCCTCCGACTAATTTTTCTTCCAGCCAGCACTCTACCGAGTGAGCATATCCCATTTCAAAGAGTTTACAATATCCGTCTATAACAGCCGGTGTAATCCAAGTGCCGTATTGTCCTTCTCGTTTTATTATTCTGCAGCTTTTTATCACTCCTTTAAAACATGTATCAGCCGTAATTCTATACGGACTGCGTTTCATCCATTTTCGCATACTTTTGCCGATGTGCAATTTTTCCAACGGCAAAACAAATCTTTCTACCGGTGATTGCCACAAAATCGGCATTGATTCGTCATACCAAGGGAAAATTCCGTTTTGGTAAGCAACCAGAAGTCGTTCCGGCGTAATTTTTCCTCCGATAGCAACAATATCACCAAGTGCTTCTAAAG
>JAXJQT010000368.1:0-2536 GCA_036311025.1 Spirochaetota bacterium | reverse complement strand
TTCGCCGTTTTCTTTTGCCTTGTCGTGCCACATTTTTGCTTTTTCATTGTCCTGCGGTACACCGGAACCAAGTAAATAACAGTTTCCTAAATCGTGTTGAGCCGGGGCATAATCTTGTTCGGCTGCTTTTCTGTACCAATTGAATGCTTCGTCGTAGTTTTGTTCTACACCTTCGCCATAGTAATAACAAACAGTATTTGTTCATATAAATAGGCTGTCTAAAATCATAATGTCATTTATAATCAGTGTTCTATGACATATTTTTTAGACAGCCTTGTTGATTAAAAATTAATCAAATATTAATTCTTTGATTTGTTTTTCGATTTCAGTTTTTTCATTTTCAAGCTGTTGGATTTCTTCTTCTTTAGCTTTTATTTTGTCTTCACGCTCTTTTTCACCTTTTTCAATTTCAGCGATTTGTTTTTCCAGTTTTTCTTTTAGTGGATCAAGCAATTCGGTAGTAGAATAATTTACTACTATATCAAGGAGTTCTGCGATTTTCTGTTTTAAAGGTTCAAAATATGATTCGATATCAGAAAGTGTTGTTTTGTTTCTTAAATCGTTGATAGCTGATTGCATTTCGGATATATCACTATTTCTGGAAAACCACCCATTCTCTATATCATAGTTATCCAGAAAATTTTCATTCCCTACTATAGCAGAGAACAAATTGATATTGATGTCTCTATCAATATTTATAATAATTTTATTTTCAACAGATTCAATAAAATCGATATAATCAAACTCTTTTATATTACGACTTAATGTATTTTGCAAATCTTCAAAATATTCATTGAGTTCATCTTTTATATTATTCTTAATCTTTGTGGTAATATGTTTTAACTTTCTGGCTAAGTCCGTTTTAAACAAACGATTGATTTTATTGTTTATGCTGCCTTGTAACTCTCCGATGCTTTTTTTTCCAAAAAGACCAAAAAAATTAAAACCACTTTGCCCCCGGAGCGTTGTCTCTAATATATTAGAATATCCTTCTTGAAGCAAAGCCTCAACCTCAGGGATTTCTCCATCAATTTTTTCTATTACGATATTGTTTAGTATAAAATCCTTTAAACGTTCTAATTTTTTTTCAATTTTTTTCTTTGTACGTTCTACGTTATCAATATCATCATTAAGCTTATCAAGATTAGTTTCTTTTAATATTTTTAGTTCATTCAAGCTAGTTGAAAGTTTTTGTTTTATTTTAACTTCTATATCACTTCCCTTTGATTTCAAGAAGTTAATTGGCTTTGCAAACATAATCTCATATTTTTCGTTTTCTATTACTTCCAATATGGCTTTTTCCAGTTCTTCTATATGACTTAATTCTTTTAAATCTTTGTCACTCAATTGCTTTTGGAATGTATTGCAACACAAGTTGTAAAGATGATTAAAACTTTCATCACTTTTTATTTTATCTAACGGAAAGTTTGATAATAAAGCCATTCCGGAAGATATACATACAGGAGTAGTTCTTTTTAAAATATCTGCAATTGTATCGTCTCCGTCATTATCACAAGCTTTTTTTATTTCAGAAGCTATATGTTTAATTACATCTTCCTCATTTGCACCGTTTTGATAACTTAGCTCATATTTATTTATACCGATTAAAATTCTTCCGGCACCGCATTTTCTGACATTGTCGAACAATAAGTTTCTGTCATTTTGGTCAAAAGCTCTTTCGACATAAAGCAGTAATAGTACAGCATCAGCTTTACTAAGAAATTCTTTTGTGCGTTCTTCACGTGATACAATCGGGTCATTAGTTCCCGGAGTATCTACGATTTCTACACCTTTTAAGTATTCTTTGTCTGAATATATTTTTACTGATTTCGTAATTGGTGTGAATTTCCCTTCTGCACCGACATAATCTTTAAGATTTTTGATGTCATCTTTTTTAGAGCTACCTAAGAATGATGACAAACTGCTTCCTAGTTTTTCAGAACCTTTTACTAACTGTTGTGCAGCTTCTATTTTAGATTTTTCGTTTTCTTCACTTACCGACTCTTTATCTTTAGCTGCATTTGCTTTCATTTCTTCCCATTCTTTGGTACTGTAAAACTCTGCTTCAAGCTCGTTTTCTTTTCCGTATGTAATTACAGAAAGTGCAGCTGTCATAGGTGTGCTGGCAGCCGGTAATATATTGTCTTCGAAAACAAAAGAATTTAAAAATGTCGATTTACCGCATTTCATTTGTCCTATAACGCCGATTGTTAATATATTGTTTTCAAGTTTTTCGATAAGTTCTTCTTTTTCTTCTTTAGAAATCCATTTAAAAGTTGCTGCTTTTTCTATAAAAGTTTTTAACTTTGTTTTCTTAGTCTGAAATTCTTCAAATAGCATATTTGCCATATTAGTATCTCCTTTATTCTTCTAAATTATTTGTTTGATTTACATTCTCGTTTTGATTTCTTGTTATTGTAAATAAAACTATTGTTACAACTGCACCTATAATCAAACCTATAAGCTATTCTCGCTAAGTCCGTAATTTAACACTCCATTTTTTATTTATCTTTAGCTTCATTTCTATATTTCAAGT
>JAXJQT010000367.1:0-5886 GCA_036311025.1 Spirochaetota bacterium | reverse complement strand
TCACGTCGGGCAAAAGATAATTTTTGGATAGACGAACCACGCCGGCGAAATTATTATTCTACCGATAAACTTACGGCGGATGTGAACTACGCCAAAAGTTTTTTCAGTTTAGATACAAACTTAGGTTTTTATTCCAATGTGACATCTTTGCAAAACAAAAGTATTTATCAAAATATGGGAAAAAAACTTTTGAATCTGGATGTAACGCCGTCGTTAAAATTCGGTGCAAAAAGTGAGTTGTCTTTGGCAATGCATAATTCTTTCTTTTTTACCGATTTAAATGACGGAGAAAGCGAAGCTGTCAATTACAAGAACGGTTTTGATTACTTTATGGAATCGAATCTTGTGTTTTCACAAGTATTGATGAATGATAATTATCTGAATTTTAACATCGGATACGATTTAAATTATTTTGATACTACAGCCGGCGGAACTCAAGATATGCTTAAACGTCGGATGTTTCATGCGTTGAAAATGGGAGTAAATTATTCGGGAATTTTCAGAGATGCTTTTTATTTATCCGGCAAGCTGGATTTTTACGGTCAATGGAAAGGCGGCGAACAAAATAAAGAAGATGCATGGAAAAATATAGACAAGATTGACAATCCGTTTTTCTGGTCGATGTTGCCGTGGGCTAATATCGGGTACAATTTTAAAGAATACTTTAATTGTTTTGCAGAAGGTGGGATATTGCTTCGAAAACAGTCAGACAGAGAGTGGTTTCAAGAAAATGACTATTCTTTGATTCCGGATGATATTACACCGGGACGACATTGTTATTTCAAAACAGGAATCAAGGCGATGTACGGCGGTTATATTACCGGATATACGAATATGGAGTTCGCTTATAATTGGGGCGGTTATGAGTGGACTTTGATTGACGAAGAGCAAATGCTTTATACGCTTGAAAAAAAAGACTCGTTTGATTTGATATTGCGTATGGGACTTACGGCGAGCTATCGGCAGATAGTGAAGTTTACGGCAGAATGGGAACATGAGTTTTTGGATAAATTGACATTTGAGCCGCAAGATATTTTGAAAGCTCGCCTTGATTTGGGAGTTTCACGTGCCGGCTTGCAGTTCTTTTTTCAATTCAGCGGAAAGTTCATGCGTACGGATGACCAAGGTAATCTGATGGACAATCTATATTTGCTTGATGCCGGTGTTGATTGGTCGTATATGGAACGAATGGGAATAGGTGCGGAATTTAGCAATATTATATATGTAGATAAACATCAATTAAAACGTGGATATGACGAACCGGGATTTGAGTTTATTGTCTATACAAAAATCGGTTTCTGATAATGTATAAGTTTCACTTGACAAAAATCGGGTAATGATTTATACACCAAATCGACTATGTCGAATAGTGTAATGGTAGCACCGCAGATTCTGGTTCTGCTTGTGAGGGTTCGAGTCCTTCTTCGACAGACGGTGGCGGCAGGTTGATTAGTTTATCAATTTGCCGTTTTTTTTTGCGGAAAAAGTTTAACAAGAATATAGCAGCAGGAGGAAAATATTGGAAACATCTGATAAGTTTTTGGAAATTGCGGGATTGGGAAGCTTGAATTTATACACCCAATTTATGAGTTTGTCTTCATTGATTAATATTATATTTGCGGCATTGATTGGATTTTTGATTATCGGAATTTATGCAATGACAAGTGACAGAGGACGACGAGATTTTTCATTGATACAGTCTGTTCCCGTATTGTCAATGTTGATGGCTGTAATAATGAGAATAGACAGCAGTCGTGCCGTAATGTTTTTTGGGATATTCGGTATTTTGAGTATTGTAAGATTCCGTTCTGAATTGACAGACCAAAAAGGTATTACATTCATTTTGTTTTCCATAATCATGGGACTTTTAGCCGGTATAGGTCAGTTCCTTTTGGCAATAATTTCTTTCTTTATCATAGGTTTTGTAATTTTTATTATTCATTTTATTTTCTTAAGAACGCGTTACAGAACGGCAAAAGTTGTTGTTCGCGGAAATGAAGGTGTTGATATTATCAAAACAATTGCAGAAAAGATTTTTGACGATGAAATTCAGCGTGAAGAACTTGCGAATGATACGATGAAATTTAAATGTTACGACTATATTTCGTGCAGTCAAGTACGTGCGAAAAACGGCGAAATGAAGCGAGAAATAGAATATTTGTTACATTTTCATCATGTCGATGACGTATTCCGTATCTACAACAGATTGCAAACTAAGCTAAATGAAGCAACTTTTGAAATGGATTTGGAAGACAGAGAAAAATATTGATGATAAAAAGCAAGAGATTAACATTAAGAAAGTCTCTTGCTTTTTTTTGTTTGCAGCACAGTGTCACGCCTGGCAACGTCTGTGCTGTCATAAAAAATGGAACCGGTCAAATACTGCCGGTTCTGTAGTTACTTAATATTTACTGTGTAATAGTAAGCGGTTTGTCACTATATAAAACTCTGCAAACTTCATCTTCTTTAACTTCTTTTTCACAACAGGAAGTTTCATCTTGTTTATAATCAGAATACATTTTTATCTTTATTGAACTGCTTACTGCATTTTGAGGAATTCGAAATTTTGCTTTAGAATTACTTATTTTTTCTACAAGTTCTAAATTTTCAGTTTCTTCATTCTCATAATAAAGAATTATCATTTCATCAAACGCCTCTTCTGTTTTGATTAATTCCTTGTTATCAGGATTTGCACTGCAATAAATTGCATAGTTTCCGGCAAAAACTTCAATTTCTCCACAATCAACAATAATTTCATCTTCGGCTTTGACTTCATATTTATCTAATGTTACAAAGTCTAACCTAGTAACTATAACTTCTAATTTCGGAATTGGAGCCGGGCAACCAACTAATACCGACACAAGAAATACCAAAGAAATATATAACTTATTCATCGTTAATCCTTTTTAGTGTATTCTTTTATATTTACTGTCCAATATATCCGGCAGGACCATATACATTACACAAGTTAGTGTCACAAGAAATAAGAATGAATAGCAATTCTAATAAACATAAAATAATTTTTTTCATAATAACTCCTTTTGTTCATATAAACAACAGCACAGTGTCACGCAAGGCAACGTCTGTGCTGTCATTAAAAAATTATTCTGTTATCTCGTTGCCATTTTCGTCAACAATGATGAGTTTTTCGTCAGAGAAACCCGGAATGGCATTTGCACCATACAATGATATTACACTTGAAACAGCATTATCCGGAACTGTACAAACAATTTTTCCTACTTCAAATGAAATATATTTTGCCGGAAAAACATTAGATAATTTATAATCTTCACTAACATAAGATATTGTTATCTTTTCTTTTCCGCATTCATAATCCATGCTTGTGCAATCTTCAGCAATATTCGTTTTAAATTCTTTTGCACCATCAGAAAGTTTAGTGTTGAAACACACGAAATCATTGTAATTGTCTTGAAAATCATAATTTTCATGATTTTTCATAAAATCTTCAGACATTAATAAATTTCCGTACTCATCTACAAAAAGACTTTCTATATATTCTTTTTCAGTAGAACGTATATCGTAAGTGATAGTAATTTCTTCTCCACGTTTTACCTTTGTCGGAGAAATCTTAACATTCCAAAATTCCGGCGGAGTCCAATTTGCACAACAACCAATAAGGAATAAAGAGATAAAACTAAAAAATAGTATTCGCTTCATAATAAGCTCCTTTTTATAAATAACAGCACAGTGTCACGCAAGGCAACGTCTGTACTGCTATAAAAAATTATTCTGTTATCTCGTTGCCGTTTTCGTCAACAATGATGAGCTTTTCGTCAGAGAAACCGCAGTTACTAATTCCCAATCCTTCCAATTTAATCACACCGCTGATTGCTTTTTCCGGAACAATACAACGCACTTCGCCGTCTCCGGTCGCTGAATCCCACTTGAAATAAGTGTATTTGTTCGGATTTACAGCATTGATGATATTATATGCTCCGGTATCATAAAAAACTGCGGTTTTACCGTTTTCTGTTTTAGTTTGCGATTTTGCATTTTCTTCAAATTCTATATTAAAATTCACAAGGTTATTCATATTACGATAACTTGATTTCTCAGAATCTTCCGGAATACTGACATCAGTTAGTTGACCGTCAATAACTTCAACAGTTTTTAAATGTTCGTTGTATATCTCATAATAATGCACATTAAAAGTAACGGTCAATTCCTCGCCTCGCTGTGTTGAAGTCGGAGAAACTTTAACATTATATACATTAGGCGGTACTTCTCCGCCCAGTGTAGTATCATTGCTTTCGCAACAACCGATAAGGAATAAAGAGATAAAACTAGAAAATAGTATTCGCTTCATAATAAGCTCCTTTTGTTCATATAAATAACAGCACAGTGTCACACCGGGCGACGTCTGTGCTGCTATTAAAAAATTACTCTGTTATCTCGTTGCCGTTTTCATCGACAATGATGAGCTTTTCGTCAGAGAAACCACTTACTTCTAGTCCCGGATCTGTTACCCAAATATAACCAGATTTTGCATCAGCCGGTACTTTGAAAGATATTGATATAATATCTATTGAATCATAACAAAATCCTTCTATTGAAACATATTCTGTCACCTCAACATGAGGTATATTATTATTTTTTTCAGAAGAAATACTTGCTATAACTCCTACCATACAAGATTCATTATAAAGTGGGTAAAATGTACCTTTACCTATATATTTTATTTTTCCGTCATCGGTAATTTCAAAATCTTTGTCGTAATCTACGTATTTAGAAAAATTCTTTTTTTCTTCTACTATAGTTACATTTATTGTTTCACCAATTTTTGCTGTCTTTGGAGAAAAATATATAGTACTAATATGTAAAGACTTAGGTTTTTCTGACAAATCAACATCACAACATAGACTATCGTTGCAAGAAACAAGAATAAATAGCAATCCTAATAAACATAAAATACTTCGCTTCATAATAACTCCTTTTGTTTATATAAATAACAGTAACAACTTCACCGGTGTTACTGTATGCAATGTGGTAATAAAAAATAAAAATATTGTCAATAAACTTCCAAGGTTATTAAAAAGTTTTTTATCAAGGCCTTTTATTATTAAACATATTTACTTATCAAGAGATTTTTGCCGTTTATTCGTGCTTTTAACCGTGTTTATTTACAAATAATTCTATTTTAGCTTATATAAATAAAAGATTTATGCTCATGGAATAACCGCGGTCTGATACCTTTTACGGTGGTGAAAGTCCATTTTTGCCGTTTTGAGTTTTATTTGTTTACACTTTATTCTATTTTATTATTATATAACGCAATCAGTTTCAGTCATTGTCGGTAACCTTGACATGTTACGGACTGTGACCTTAACAGGGCATAACCGGAGTGCAGAATTGGTTACAGCCTGTAACCTTTACAGGATACGGACCGTAACCAAATTTGCACAAAACAGACCAGTGTGTTGTAAAAATAAAAAAGACCGCTTCTTTTTATGGAAGCAGTCTTTGTGTTTTGATAAGTTTACGCTTTTACTACGTCAAGTTTTATGTTTTCTTCATCAACATCTGCCGTTGCGATATTTTCCGGAGTAGCTTTTACAATTTCTACAGCCAGAGTTTCATTTTTAATGATTGATTCATTTTTATCAACCGCAGCGTTTATTTTTTCACTTGCTTCGTAAACAATTTTGATTCTGTCGGTTACATCAAAATTGCGTTCTTTACGCAAGTTTTGAACTGCACGGATAAACTCTCTTGCAATTCCTTCATCAATCAATTCTTGGGTAAGGTTTGTATCAAGTGCAATTGTCAAAGTACCTTCGTTTTGAACAGTAAGACCTTCTTTTTCTTTTCTGTCGATGATAACATCTTCTGCTGTTAATTCAAAAGTATTGCCGTCAGCTTCTACAG
>JAXJQT010000366.1:0-1719 GCA_036311025.1 Spirochaetota bacterium | reverse complement strand
TCTGCCGTTCCACGTCGGATGTAATCATAAAATAACTTCAATTCCGGGTCAAGCAAAGTCAAGTCATCCGCCGCTGTATTCAGAAAAATCTTATAAGTCCCGTCATTCAATCGTAATGGTTTATCTTCATTAAGGCAAACATTCTCAAACTTATAGAATGCTTTGCCCTGTAAAAATGGGTCAAAGGTACAAATGAAAATCACGTAATTATCTTTCATTTCGGAATATAATTCTCCCGGCGAAGTATTATCAATGTCAGCCGCAGCTTGATAATACCGAGAACGTTTTGGCAGCTCAAGTCGATGTCCGTTTTGTAATTCTACATTGATGATTTTCTTTTCATCACGCAAGTAAACATCCATAGCAATGGTTTTGGCTTCCGGGTCGATTTCAATCTCATACTGGCTGGTTAAGAATTCAATCCTACCGACTTTGATTCCTAGAATCGTTTCTACTACCTCTTTGCAAATCTCCTTGTTTTTCATGACCTGTGAAAACATAAAGTCATCGGTGAACGTTAGGTCTTCCAATCGTTTAAAATTGTACATTTCTTGTTCCTCATTAATATAAAATTAGGAAGTGTTGTCTTACCAAGTAAGAACAATATTTCCATTATATATAAACAAGTTTTTTTTCAAAATATTGCACGTTCGGCAAAAAAAGTTGAAGTTTTTTTATTTTTCCTTGTGAAACACCATTTAAACGCCGTTTTAGACCGTACAGTTCGACTACGCTCACTGACCGAAAAATGAGAAAATACATGCAAAAAATAGAAATTGCCTCTGAATAAAAACTTAGGGACAGGCCTTAATCCCCAAATGGAATCAAGGTCTGTCCCCGGTATATTCCAAAAAAAAGGAGCGGAAAAAACTTTCCGCTCCTTTTTGCTGATAATCTTAATCCACCTTAACGAGTGTTACACGGCTGTCGGCTGTTTTGCTGTTGTTGTCTGCCGGCACAAGGATATTAAAAGATGATTTGTCGTCATTGAAGACGTAAACGCTACGCCAATCCAGTTTACGCAAGTTTTCTATTGTTGCCGGGCGGAAGTTTACTTTCAGACGGAAAAAGTCTTTGTCGTTGCTGTATGTTCCGCCGGCAGTCTGTGTTACCGCATTGCCTGCCATATTATAAGTCGTAACTGTTACCGAACATTTTCCGTTCGGCTGCAATTTAATTTGGTATTCGTAATCTGTTGTGTCTGTAGAAATTGTAGTCTCCCATGTTCCCGCAAAGTAGTCCGGTACCGGTATTTTTGCCACACAGTCTGCCGCAAACTTAGGAAGCAATCTTTCGTAATCACTCCAAACGTTCAGGCTTATCTTTGCCGAATGCAAAACCTTGCCGGTCTCCACTTCTATCATGCGAGCTGTGATATAAAGCGGACAGCCCAAAGCCGCCACGCTTCCGACGATGATACAATCGGCGTTGAGCATTTTACCAGCCTGCTTTACTGTCGCCGGGTCTGTCCAGCCTTCCAGCTGAAACTTCATTTCTTGTTTTACATAGTCAAGGTTTTTGCGTTCTACAAGTGTAACGCTGCCGTTTGCTACAAGTTGATGGCATAGCAAGTCTGTCATGGTAGCGACCTTATCGTAAAAAGCGAAGTCGTCGCAATCGAAATCGAACACCGCCACAGTCTGAGCCGAAAGAGCCGTAACTGCAAAAATTATTGTGATAATTGATAAAAGTTTTCTCATGTTTTGTATCCTTTTATTC